>JBGSVC010000579.1:0-9218 GCA_041753175.1 Planctomycetaceae bacterium | reverse complement strand
TATGCGCCAAGATCACTGCGCCCCGATCGCAGATCTCCGTCACTGCACCCGTCACTGCGCGACCGGAAAGATCTGAGCAGTGATGACGAAGCGAATCCCCTCCTGTTCGACAATCAGATCCCTCCCCCACTCTTCAATCTGCTGTTTCTCACTGGCCGAATAGCTTTCCCAGGCTCGATAAAATCGATCGTTGGGGAGCGCAGGCTCTAAGACCCCCTCGTTCACCAGCCACAGAAAACGGTCAGGAACAACAAATGGGGTGTACCCATAACTAACACGATAACGCAGAATTTCGGACCAGTTGACCAGAACATAGCGGACCTCATGCGTTTTGAAGATCTCACGAATTTCTGAGGCTGCTTTCATCGAATTCGATAGTGACGTTTCGTCGAGAGATGTTTGCCCGTCTTCGTTGGACCTGTCTTCGTTGGAGACGTCTCCATCATCGACAGCACACCATTGCTCAAAAATTGATTCATCAAAGACCGTGTTGTAAATCGGTTGGAAGCGGGCATCAAAGAGTTCTGCTTCTCCCACACACAACACCGTCCCCTCCTGGCCATCCATGAGTCGATTGACCGACATCACTTCTGGTGCAGTCATCCAGCCTGTCGCCGTTTTCATGCCGTTCAAATCAAACAGATAACTGTTGTCACCCGACTGGCCGCTCGTAATGTATCCAAGATTAAAGACCAGACCTGCCATCAGAAAAACGACATACCCTCTTCTCAACCCAGCCGAAGACAATCCCCATGATGCCCCGGCCAAGACACAGACCACCGGCTGCATCGGCACCCAGAATCGATCCAGTCGATGGGTCAACCCCCACCACAGCAGGAACAAGACTCCCACATAGATCCACAGCCACCGCACATCTCGTCGCAGGAACACCCAGGGCAAACTCAGAAAACCAAAACCATAGACGAGCACACTTTGCCAATCGTTGACGAATGGCAAGTCTTTCAGGAAAAACAGAAAACTGGAAAGTTCATGTGAATGAGGATAGTGGGCATTCTTCCATTTCACATCCATCGCCTCTGACCACTGCGTCCCCCCGAAGACATGATAAAGCAATGGGTAAACAGGATTGCCTGTCTCGACGACATTCTTGAGCATCCAGGGTCCAAAGGTGACAACCACTCCACTGATGTAACACAACGCGGCAATAGCAATGAATCGCCACGAATAGTTTCGAGTTTGAATCATCCCACCTGCCAGCCACAACCCTAATGGAATAACGACGAGCACCATGCCCGGATATTTGCAACTCACAGCAGATCCCGCCAACAAACCACATAAGAAAAAACTGGCTTTTGAATATCGCCGTTGAGTCCAGTCGGCACTGATTAAACAACAGACCAGCAGCGTCGCCGCCAGATAACAACTCAGCCCGCCTTCGGCGTAGGCGATAATGGAGATGCGATAGGTCCAGGGGGTCGTCACATAGATCAACAGTCCGATCCACCCGGCCAGTTCTCCAAAACTTCGTTGAGCGATCAAATAGACGAGCATTCCGGTGAGGGGTCCAAACATCATCAGGACAGCCTTGCCGGCCAACGCCCCGCCATACCAATCTCCAAACACCACCATCCCGCTCAAACTCAGCATCTCCGTTAAAAAGGGGAAACTGGTGTAAACATTGTGGCTCAGGATCGTGATCGCCCCTTGTTGGTAAAACTCCTTAGGACCGAGCAAGTGATACTCTTTCACATCAAAATCAGTTTCCGGAAGAAGTGCGCCCAGAAGCATCGCCATCAAAAACGGAGCCATGATCACCAGCAACGTGATCTGCCAGCCTTCGAATTGAACGGTTTCCCAATAGGATTTCCAACGCCTTAGGGCGCCATTTTGGATGACCACAAACCAATACGAAATGACGAGTCCCGTTAACAAGATCACAAAGACGATCTGCGACAACCACCCCGCCAGTCCCAGCCCGAGCACGATTAAAGACCACAGCGATAACCCGAGTACCCCGCTGAGCACAAACTCTTCGCCAGGCAGGAAATTCCAGCCCTGCGGGCTTATTCGGCGTAGTGCTGTCAAAGCCAGTCCACCTATGGAAAAACTCCCGGCCAGAATCAAACATGCCACCGCGATCGCAGGAATTCGTTGAGGAAAAAAACGCCAGCCCGAGGCCACTTGCCCTTCCGATTGCACCGGAGGCAGGTCATACAAATAAATGAGCGGAAGCGCCTCCCAAATATCCAGCCGCGTAATCGGACGATTATTAGGCAGTTCCTGGGAATAGAAAATGATAAAAAAAACGAGCAGAAATCCTATTGGCCACCACTGCCCGATCATCCTCCACATCGTACTCACCTTGATCTGCCTCTTTCGTTGCTCTTCATCCAGACAGATGAATTGATCACAGAAAAACCATCGCAATTATCACTCAAGTTACCAGCCTGCCTCTCACGATACTGTAAAAAGCGATAAAAACCCATCAACTGAGGCGAATTTGAATTTGATCACTGACCCGGTTTCAACTCATGAGTTGACTGTCACAACTGCCCGCAATCAGCTAAAGTATCAGATCACTTTTTTTTGATGACTGTCACTTCGATAGTTGATTTCTTCCTCTGATGACGGCTTGGAACACATGATCCGTATTGGTATCGTTGGCGCTGGCACAAATGCCAGACTCAAACACATCCCCGGCTTTCGTGCTAATCCTGATGCAAAAATCGTCGGCGTCTGCAATCGCACACTGGCTTCTTCCAAGCAGGTCGCCCAGGAATTTGGCATCGCCAAAGTCTACGACACCTGGGAACAACTGGTCGACGATGACGAAATTGATGCCGTCGTCGTGGGGACATGGCCGAACACCCACTGCCAGATCACCTGTGCTGCGCTTCGCTCGGGCAAGCATGTGCTGACAGAATCGCGCATGGCTGCAAATCTGACAGAAGCGCGTACGATGCTCAACGAAGCCTTTGAGCATCCCGACCTCATCACTCAAATTGTCCCCTGCCCGATGGGACTGGCCTATCATGATTATGTTCAAAAACTGCTTCATGAAAATTATCTGGGAGACTTGCGCGAAGTTGTCGTTGTCGGTGCCGACAACATGACTTGGGATTACAGCAAAGAAATGCACTGGCGTCTGGATGCTGAGAAAAGTGGTCGCAATGTCTTGACGTTGGGGATGCTTCAGGAAGTTGTCAATCGACATTGTCCTCCGACCAGTCGAGTCTTTTCGCAATCAACGCTTTTCGAAGCACAACGCCCCTCCGCGGAGATCGATCAGGCCGTCGTCGACCTGCAACTCCCCGACAGCATTCAGGCAGTGACAAAATTCGAAAACGGTGCCAATGGTTTGTATCACCTCAGCGGAGTTGCACTCTTCGGACCCGGACAACAGCTTCATCTGTATGGCAGTCAAGCGACAATCAAATGGGAATTAGCCCCCACCGAGCGTCTGTTCGTCGGCCACGTTGGACAAAAAGAAATCAGACACGTCGAGATCCCTGAGTCAGAACGGGGACGTTGGCGCGTCGAAGACGAATTCATCGCAGCGATCCAACAGAAAGAAGAGGTCCGACTGACCTCCTTCACCTCTGGTGTTCGCTATATGGAATTCACCGAAGCCATCTGGCTGAGTCATCAGCAACAACAACCCGTCAACCTGCCGTTGTGAGTTGATCCTGACGTTGTGGGGTCGTCCAGGATTCGCAGCCTGATCGAATCATCCGACTCTCAACAATTGCTCCGCCCATGAACCCGGCGATTCCAGTCGTCTCCAAATGTTTCACGCCAACCTTCGAGTTGGGGCGTTTGCGACTTCAAAGTCTCGAGCAGTTCGCACATGACGACCAGATCGCCATGATCCAGAGAACTCACGTGGATCTGCCCCAATTCCAACTGCCTTGCAAGGTCGGTCAGGCGTTCCACTTCCTGAGCAGGCCGTTGTGTCCCAGATTGCAGATGGCTGTGAATCACTTGGGAAAACGTCAGTTCAAATTCCTGCATCGCGCTGGTTGCCCCTAAGATCTCGAAAAACTACGCCACTTATCCATTTTAACAGGGAACATCCTCGTTAATTTTCCTGACTGACGCTTTCGTGAACCAAATTCGCAATTTCTTACTGGTTCCCATTTTTTCTTCATGTCAGATTCAGATAATAATATCCCGTGCGCTTCATTCCAATCGATCATCTGAATTCAACGTCATGATTTCTATTGTGCCATGATTTCTATTGGAATGTGTCTCGACATATTAACCGACAATAACGTCGACTCTGTTCGACAGGAATACGACAACAATGCCAGATCCTCATCGCGACCACGCGATCCGACTTGTCCTCGCCATTCACAATCATCAACCAGTCGGCAATTTTGATGGCGTTTTTGAAGATGCCTTCAACGATAGTTATTGGCCGTTTCTTGATGTCTTGCAAGACTACCCCGAGATCAAGTTGGCGCTGCACACCAGTGGTTCGCTCATGGAATGGCTCGTCGACCATCATCCAGAGTATGTCGAACGCCTGAAATCATTTGTCCAACGCGGACAAATTGAAATTCTTGGGGGTCCGTTTTTCGAACCCATCCTCGCCTGTATTCCATCGCGCGATCGCGTGGGTCAGATCAAACGCTATACCCAATATCTGGAAAAACTGCTTGATTGCCATATTAAAGGGATGTGGGTTCCCGAGAGAGTCTGGGAACCATCCTTTGCAGGCGATATTACTGCGGCCGGCATCGACTTTACCATTCTCGATGATTTTCACTTCAAATGTGCAGGGTTTACCGACCCTCAACTCCAAGGCTATTTTCTGACAGAAGATCAAGGGCGACTCCTGAAAGTGTTCCCGGTTTCTGAAAAACTCCGCTACACAATTCCTTTCGACACGCCACAGGCAACATTTGATTTCCTGCGCACGGTCCATGAGGTTAACCCCGGGGCGGTGATGACTTTTGGCGACGATGGAGAAAAATTCGGCGTCTGGCCGGGCACCAAAGAGTTGATCTACGAAAAGGGCTGGCTACGAAAGTTCTTTGATCTGCTGATGGAAAATCAAGACTGGGTTCGCCTGTGTACTCCCAGCGAAGTCACGCAGTCAGTCTCTCCGGTAGGTCGTTGTTATCTCCCTGATGCCAGCTACCGCGAAATGACCGAATGGGCCATGACGACCTCGCGCCAGCTTGAGTACAAACAACTGACAACGGAACTGAAAACTCAGGATCAATGGCCGAGTATTCAAAAATTCCTGCGTGGGGTCTCGTGGCGCAACTTCCTGGTCAGATATCAGGAAAGTCATGACATGTTCAGCCGCGCCAAGGAAGTCAGTCAGAAAATTGATGATCTTCTGTCTCAGGAAATTGTTCCTCCTGAGCGTCTGAACGATGTGCAGCTCGATTTGTATCGTGGTCAATGCAACTGCCCCTATTGGCATGGGGCATTTGGCGGACTCTATTTGCCGCATTTGCGAAACGGAATCTATCGACACCTGATCGCAGCCGATGCCACACTCGATACTCTGCGTCATGGTGAGCATCAAAGCTGGGTCGATGCGACTGTTTCCGACTACAATCTCGACGCCCGTCAAGAAGTGCGACTGTCCAGCCAGAAAGTCATCGCCTATCTCTCGCCTGCCATCGGCGGGCATCTTTACGAATTCGATATCAAGGATATCCGGCACAACCTGCTGGCGACTCTCAATCGTCGTCCGGAACCTTATCATCAAAAGATCATTGATTTTGCGGCCAATCAACAGGATGGCAACAGTGGATTCTTCGCCGAGATTCACGAACGCATTCACTTCAAGCAGCCAGATCTCGACAAAGCCATTGAGTATGATACATGGCCTCGCAAGGCACTCGTCGATCACCTGCTCTGGAATGACTCCACTCTTGAACAGTTTCGCTCCGGCCAATCACAACTCAACGATCTGGCCCATGGCGTTTATCAAACCAAACTGCGTGAAAGCAACCAACAGGTGGATGTCATCATGTCGCGCGAAGTCCCTCAGTACGACGCCGATTTTGCAAGACTGGTGAAAACGGTCAGCCTTTCACAAGATCAGCCGAATTCTATTGAGGTGTTGTATGAATGGTCGGGTTTAGTCGCCGGACGTGTTTATCACTTTGCTGTGGAAAACAATCTGGCCGGCTTGCCCGCCGGGGCAGACGACCGCTACTTTTACGATGAACACGGCCAGCGACTGGGACAGCTCCAGACGATTCTTGATCTCCACGACGCGGCGCGATTGTCGCTGGTCGATGAATGGCTGGGGATCGATGTCGGGGTCGAGATGGACCCTCCCGCGAATGTGTGGTCTTATCCACTGTACACTGTCAGCCAGTCTGAAGGGGGTTTCGAACTCGTGCATCAGAGTACGTCAGTCATTTCGCGATGGCAGTTTGTCGCCGATGAGACGGGTGTCAAAACGATGGTGCTGCGGTTGACGACCGACACCTCCGCTGCTCAGGCTCGACTGCTGGCAGAATCCAAGTCGCATTATGCGACGACTTGATCAAATGATGCCCCTTTGTCGATAACGTCAGTAGAGCCAGGATTCTGACTTCTGAAAATGTGCATGACATGTTAGGCTTTCTATCGGCAGGAAGATCTGCCTGTTTTGAACTCGAAGCTGCTCGCTGTATTCGATTCGTGCCCGATTGAAAGTCCATCATGACCGACGCTGCCTCTCAGCCAGATCACGATTCCAAATACGCTACCAAACCCTATGAAACTGAAGGCATGCCGCCTGGCATTCCCTACATCATCGGCAACGAAGCCGCCGAGCGTTTCAGCTTTTATGGCATGAAGACAATCCTGTTTGTCTTCATGACGAAATACCTTCTTGATACAACTGGCGAACCTGCTTATATGGATGAAGTTCAGGCACGGGCCTGGTTTCATTACTTTGTCACTGCGGTTTATTTTCTGCCCATCTTTGGTGCGATCATTGCAGACTGGCTGTTCGGCAAGTATCCGACGATCATGATTCTTTCGCTGGTTTACTGTGCCGGCCATGGTGTTTTAGCGTTGATGGATTCACCGATCGCCTCTGCAGTAGAACCGCGCACATTAATGATTTGGGGGCTGGTGCTGATCGCCATCGGTTCCGGTGGAATTAAGCCGTGTGTCTCCTCGCACGTCGGCGATCAGTTTGGCTATAAGAATCGCCATCTTGTCAGCAAAGTTTATAGCTGGTTTTATTTCTCGATTAACTTTGGCTCCACGTTTTCCACACTTCTGACACCCGTTCTGCTTCAATACTTCGGACCAGGGTGGGCGTTTGGAGTCCCCGGAATCCTGATGGCAATCGCCACATTCATGTTCTGGATGGGACGCAATAAGTACGTCCATATTCCTCCTTCCGGTGATCGCTTTTTCGAGGAGACATTCAGCAAAGAAGGCGTATCGGCGATGCTGAATTTGATTCCATTGTATTTGCTGATCGTCATGTTTTGGGCTCTGTTTGATCAGACCGGCTCGGCATGGGTCGAGCAAGCCGACAGTATGAATCGGTTGCTGAATATGGGTGTTAAAATTCCCTATGTGACTGACGACAATGGGATCATGGAAGTTCTTCCGTCTCAGCTTCAGGCGATCAATCCGATTCTGGTGATGCTGTTAATTCCGATTTTTTCGTACGGATTCTATCCGGCAGTGAATCGAGTCTTCCCGTTTACGCCGCTTCGAAAAATTGGTGCCGGTTTGTTTGTGACCGTGCTCGCGTTTCTGATTACAGGCCTCGTCCAGGTCAAAATTGAGGATGGCGCGCAGCCACACATTTACTGGCATCTTTTAGCGTACATCGTGTTGACGGCGGCTGAAGTCATGGTCTCGATTACGGCTTTGGAGTTCTCTTATACCCAGGCTCCCAAGAGGATGAAATCGTTTATTCAAGGACTTTATTTAATGTCTGTGGCCGGCGGAAACTACTTCACGGCTTTCATTAACGAAGTCATTTTGCATCAGAAAGAACAAGGTAACAAGCTTCTTGATGGAGCCAATTACTACTGGTTTTTTGCAGGTTGTATGTTGGCGACTGCGGTGATCTTTTTGATCTGGTCGCCGTTCTACAAAGGCAAATACATTTTGCAGGATGCCGAAACTGAAATCGATCCTGCGCTTGAAACACCCGCCGCCACCTAGATGTCTACAGATCAGCACATGGAACTGACTCGATACGAAAATCATGGAATCGCATTCGAATACCCTGCGGCCTGGGAAGTCGATGAAGATATGGCCGCCGACACGATGACGATCACCTTGCAGACCGGACAAACCGGATTCTGGTCGATCTCGATCATGCCCGATCGACCACGCCCGGAAGATGTGCTGCATGCGACGCTGGCTGCGTTTGAGGAAAGTTATCCCGAACTCGAACATACGCGTGGTCATCTGGCTTGTCAGGGGCATCAGGCAATCACTGAAGAGATCAATTTTGTCTGTCATGATTTGACGAATACAGCGTTGTTACTGGCTGTTCGAACAGGGCGCATCACGGCGTTTGTGCTCGCGCAGTATTATGATCAGGAAGAAGAGGAACTCAAGCCGCTGTTCCAGGCGATCACGCGCTCATTGACGTTTGATCCCGGCGACGACATCATCCTCTCGTGATTGATGTTCTGACAAAGTCACCTCTCATTGACGGCCGTGATTTTTCTGTTTTCCCTGTCGACGTGGCGGCTTAGAGCATTTAGAATAAGGGTCACTTCTCGCCCCTGTCATGAGTTGACGACAGGTCATCACTGACGACGAAAGAGCGATCGATGCCGCATGATCATCAACTACAAGAGCTCATCAACGCCGCTGCGCTGGAATTGCAGCAACATAATCTTCCCTTTGCCATCAATCTTTATGAGCAGGCCCTGGAGATCTCCGAAACGCTGTTGGAAGTGCATGAAGGGTTGGGACAGTGTTACTTTTTGCAGGAAGATTATGCCAACGCCGAGAAGCATTTTCTGCGCATGAGCAAACTTGATCCGCGTGATCATCGTCCGCTGATTAATCTGGGAGCCGTGTATAATCGCCAGAAGGATTATAAAAAAGCGATCGATGTCTTACGCAAGGCGTTGCAGAAATACTCGCGTTCCCAGGAAGCATTCTACAACCTGGGGTTGGCCTATCGGGGCATCGGTCAGAATTCGCTGGCACTTTCGTCGTTTCGCGAAGTCATCAAGATGGACCCGACGCAATACGATGCGTATCAGAATTTAGCCAACACCCTGCGTGATATGGGTCTGCTGGAGCAGGCACAGGCC
>JBGSVC010000578.1:0-2776 GCA_041753175.1 Planctomycetaceae bacterium | reverse complement strand
CAAGCAATTTGCGTTGGTCTCTCAAAGCACCGGGACCGAACCCTTTGAAACCCGTCATGCCAGCGCGCGAGGCACTCAGTTCGTACTTTTCTTCCGGCGGGCGGTCACGGGGAGCATTTGCAGGAGCTGAAAGCTTCAACTCAGGTTGAGCAGGCTCGACAGTCGGCAACGAGGGCGATTCATCGATCGTTGGAATTGATTGTGTTGGGAAATCGCTGGCTTGTGTCGACGCCTCTGACATTTCTGGTGCCGGGATCTTTTGTGTGAGTTCCTGAGAATTTATTTCAGGTTGTTGGAAAAACTCTTCGTCACTTCCGATGACATCAGAAGAGGGCTTTGCGTCTATGACCGTTTCACTTAAGGGCGAGGCAGGTTGTTCTTCTGTCGTCTCTGGCAATGGTGGGATGACGACCACTTTGTTGTCGGTTTGTGTTGTCGCTTCCGTGGGCTTTTCTAATTCATCCTCAGGAAATGGTGACTCAGGCATGCCGATCGGGTTGAGCCTGGTCTCCGAGACAGTCGTGGCTGGCAAAGAAGTCGATGGAGTTTCTGCGATCGACTTTTCTTCTGCGGTGACTCCTGGAGCCTTGTCAGAAGAAAGTGTCTGTTCAACTTTTTCATCAGCCTTGAGAGTCTGATCAATCACTTGATCGGCTTCTTTCAAACCACCGGCTGGAAAAGCGAATGGGTTGTCGTTGATGTTCGAGGAAACAGTTTTGACTTCAATCGACACATCCTGCTGTGACGGTGTTGATTGAGTTTTTGTTTCAGTCGTAGCGACGTTCTGAGGTTTTGTCTGATGGTTGACAGGTGTTGTTGCTGCGATATCGTCAGGGAAAAATGTAGCAAGGTCGTCTTCGACCAGCGTTGCTTTCGGTTCCGGAGTCGAAGAGGGAGGAGTGGTCGTCTGGGATTCAGTTATCATAATGAACTGACCAGATTCGGCTTCCTGTGCCTGAGAGGGTTGGTCCGAAGTCGTAGAAACGATTGGCTTTTTGACGTCCAAGACGAAGAGTGGTTCTTCGGTTGGAGTGGTGACATTCATTTTGGGTGGAGTTTGCTGTTTTACGATTTCTGGTTGAGAAGGTGTTGTTCGAGTCTGGCCTGCATCAGGAAATAAACCGACTTGTGAATTCACAGGAGCAGAACTCGATTGTTTCACCGTGAGCGGGTGTTGCGGTTTGAGCGTAGACGTTGGACCAGCGACCTGTGGTGCTGCACTCGCTTGAGCCGATGCAGAATTGACCGATGGTTTGTTGGGTTTACTCACAACGGTCGTCGAAGATTGTGGAGCGTCAGGAATGATCGCGGGTCCTTTGGGCATAGGCAGCGCGATTTTGACATCTTCTGCAGTGACACGCGTTTCGGGAAGAATGGCCGGGAGTTCTTTTTCGGTATCAATTTTGACCGTTTCGATCGGGCGATCCATTCCCGGAATAAACTTTCGAATTTGTCCCAGGGGACTATCCGAGAGTTCTGAAGGGCGGACAGTTTGGCTGGGCTGTACTTTTGGCAATTCTGCGGCAACGGCAGCATGAGAGTCGCGCAAAGGCCCCATGTCAGGCATGATACGTCCATCCTGCTTATAAAGTTCTTCCAGATGCTTCATGACCTCTGAGTTGCCTGCTGGAAACTTGTTGGGTTCACTGGGTATCGCCGCAGTTGAGGTATTGCCAGGACGAAGAGGATTGTTTCGAGTCACTTGAGAGGGGGCCGTGGTCTTGGTCGCTGGTTGACCTGCGTTGGAAGAATTTCCTGAAGCTGTCGAAGTCTCGTTCTGACCTGGGGTAAACGTTTTCTTGATTCTGCTCCCCAATTTTCCGAAGAGCGAGCTGTCGCTTTTCGGAGTTTCTGATGGCTGGGGAGCAGGGTTCGAAGGCTGCGGCTGAGCTGCAGGTGGACGTGTGGTCGATTGAGCTGAAAATGGCTTGGCTGCACCTGCATAACCAATTTGACACCACAAGCTGGCACACAAGACGGGAACAACAATCCGTCGACATTTTGAAACGCGATTTTTCTTGGTGACATTTATCATCGTGACATCCTTGTCAATAATTCTCGTTTGCCAGTTGGCGGCTTGGTCTTGAGATCAAAGTAGCAGGAAACTAGAAGCAGTCTCGATGCTCAGTGACAACCGTCTTATCGCAGCCATTCCAGAAACCGTGCTCGTTGATGAATTCCGAACTCAGGCGATTGCCGTTTCAAAAGCCCAAATTATGGAACTGATGTTAGTATCATCATCCTGGATCGCCTCGATCATGGACCGGATACGATCGATACGCAAAATATGATGGTGATCCATGAGGCCCGGCTTGTTGAAAGTATCGACTTCAGCGGCCGTCCCTTTTGATTGGTGTTAAAGCTGTTAGAATAATTTTAACCGTTGCTTCGCCTACAAACGGCAAAACAGGCAGAATCCATAGACTCGCCCTGCTTTGCCCAACTTACAAATCAGCGTTCACAACTTCAACATTTTCAGGATACCGATGTCCATGGATGACTCTTCAAAGAATGATTTACCCCACGATGATTCCACTGACCGTGAAAAACTGGGAGCCTATCAGGTGACGCATCGCTCGAATCGCTCGGCGACTTCAGGAATTCCCCAAATCGTGATCCAGCAGCAATCACCAGGTTGGGCGTCGCGATTTTTTACGCGGTTTCTGATCTTTGTACTTGTGGTTTCACTACTGGTGAATTTCTCATTCCTGTCGAATAGTGATGAATTTGCCAGTCAAATCGCTGGTCCGAATTCATCGCATCACTCAGGAAATTC
>JBGSVC010000577.1:0-3447 GCA_041753175.1 Planctomycetaceae bacterium | reverse complement strand
GGAGAGTCTGTTCGCGGTAGAGACTTCAAAAGCTTTGCGGGCTTCCTCTTGTTTTTCGCGGTGGAATTCTTCAGGTTCGACTTTGAAGAGCTTGACATTGCGAAGTTCGGAAAGCACCTCCGACATACTTTGAGGGCGATTTTGCGGTTTTTTGGCAATAAGCCTGAGGATGAACTGATCAATTTCGGGAGTCAGGTTCTTGTTGAAAAAGGAAGGACCGGCGGCTTGTTCCTGAATGTGTTTGAGAAGTAACTCGTTGGGTGTGCTCCCCATAAACGGCGGCTTACCGGTCAGGCATTCGTAAAGCATGATACCGTAGCTGTAGATGTCAGAGAGGTGGGTGGCGTGCTGGCGTCTGATAATTTCCGGAGCGATATAGGTGCGAGTCCCCTGGATTGTTTTGACTTTGCGAATGAGGAGTTTAGCGACAGCGGAAGGTTTTGAGCTGGCCAAAGAGAAGTCAATCATCCGAACATCTCCCCCTTTGCTGAGCAGGAGATTATCAGGCTTAACGTCGCGGTGGAGCCAGCCTTTTTCGTGGATGTGCCCTAACGCCAACGCCGTACATTCTGCAACACGTCTGAGTTTGGACTGAAGGAAGACATGGTCATTTCGGATCATGTGTTTGACGTTCGAAGCCGCGAAGTAGTCCATGACAAAAAAGCAGTGCTTTTTCGTTTTCTTATAAGCGTGCATCCGAATGATGTTTGGGTGATCAAACATTTTGCAGATGCGTGATTCTTTTTGCAGAAGTGCACGCTGCTGAGACTGTTTGAAGGCTTCCGGGAGCAATAGTTTCATCGCATATCGCTCAGACGAGGAGCTATCGACAACTTCCCAAACCTGGCTGACGGCACCGGTCGCGATGCAACTTTTGAGTTTGTATTCTTCAATGACAATTTCTTCGTCAGCCACGCGGAACTCCTGTGGATACAGATCCACTCAATTGACGATCGCCATCGAAATCAGGACCAGCAGATGGTCTGTGATCAAGCCGATTGACGACATGCCGTTTTCATTTGTAATGATTTTGTGTGAACTTGCTGATACGAGTTCACTGTTATCGCCTGCAATCTTTGCCGAAAGTCATCGGATCACATTTTGTGGATCACTTTCGAAACAGAATGAAAGAGGCTGGTTGAAAGTTGAATCAATTTTTCGTGGAATCGATTCAACGCCATGTGAGTTAGTCGTGATCCCTTAGTCTGAACGATTCTGATTGATGACTCAACCTCAATTTGACAAACAGAAAATCACTGACCACTGGTGGGTACGGAGCGGTTGATAAGGAAGCGACGAGGGCCATTAGAAATTATCAAAGTTGTTGGCAGGGGGAGTCGGTGTCGGGGTTTGCGCTGCAGGGCGAACCATTGTGCCATCGACAAGAGGCTGGCTGGTCGAAGTGATCAGGAAATCGCCATTGGCAAACGCTCCTGTCACAAATGAGTTGTCAGGCCCGACGGGACCAAGCACATCAATGGCGATGTCAGTGACGACCTGCTCACGCAGAACCTGAACACGGCGTCCGCCAGCAGGGTTATTGGCCATTGATGCATTGGGAATTTCTGCAATCAGATGACGTGGGACAATCGGGGAATAGACTGTCTGGCCGGCAGAGTAAGAGGCTGTGGGATTATCGATCAGAATTAATGCAGTCGCTGCCGATTCGACAAGATCACGGATCGCTTCGTGCTCTTTATTCAAAGGGAGAATCGTTTCAACACGTCCTGGAATTTTGGAAGCCTCAACCAGAATGTCGATCGAATCACCAGCTTTCACGGCGTTGCGATCAACAGGGATTTCTACAGATAGCTTGCGAGTATTCCCCATTGTGACGAGTGTTTCGCCGGCTTTGACAAACTGTCCGGGGCCAACAAGGACACGAAAAACCATGCCATCGATGGGGGCCCGAAGGATTGTTTTGCTGAGGTCGTATTCGGCAACTTGAAGCTCAGCTTTAGCCATTTCCAGTTCAGAATCGGCCAGCAATTTATCGTTCGATTGGCTGGGAGATTCACTGCGAAGCATGGCTGTCTTGAGTGCAGCTTTGGCGCGCGTCAGTAGATAGTTTTCACGTGTGGCGTCGAAGCGGAGCAATTCGGTTTGTTGTCTGACTTCATTCCCCGGTTGGACGTTGATGAGTTGGACGGTGCCATCAATTGGGGCTGCGACTTCGGTGTAGGGAGATGGCTTGAGAGAAAAGGCCATCTGATAGCGAGACGGTTCGATGAGAATGAGAGACTGACGTTTGATGATCAGTTCGGGAGTCGTCGCAGGTGTCTGGGCATGAGTAACGTTTTGAGCCAGCAGAAGTAAGATGCAGCAGGTCAGACCCCAAATCACACAGGAACAGGCGGTTTGCCTGAGATCTGGCAGGCACAATGATATAAGACGATATTCGAAGAATCTCGAGTGACGGGAAGTCATCGTAGCCTCGTTGAGATGTGAAATGGTGTTGGTGGATAATCTTGTGAGCACAGGGTTCACTGCAACGACATGCCGACATGATCACGTGAGTAAAGTCGATGCTGGTCGAGACAACGGGACCGTCTCCGGAATTCAGGTGTGGTCAGGCTCTCCCCTGCCTGCTTCTTCAGAAATCAGGGAGTGGGAACTGCTTACGAGTTCGAAGGATTCCTCAGAATCCAACAAACCAGAATGAAATTCCTGAAATGCCTAACCACTTCCTTTTTAATAGACTAAAACGCGCTTACGGCAGAGTCAACCACCAAACATGCCAGCAGGATGATAGTTTAGGAAAGCCTTAATGAAGATTTGATGTGGACGCTCAACTTTTTGAAGGAGCTTTGATTTTTTGAAAATGCAGGACGTGGTAGCCGTTGATGGTTTGTGGTTCGAGAGTTTTGAGCATCTCCTGAGAATGATCCAGATACCATTTGGGGGCTTTGGTGACTAAAAGCAACGATCCGCCGATTTTTAGTGCATTGACGCCAATCATGATGAAGAGTTCTGCAATTCGGTAATTGGAGAAGTAAGGCGGATTTGCCAAAACGAGGTCAAACTTCTGTGTCGCGACACTGGCACCTTCGCTATCGAGAACAGCTTGATAGTTCGTTAATCCGGCGGCTGCGGCATTTTCCTGGCTACAGGCTACGGCGCGGGGATTGGAATCGACAGCATGCACCAGGACATTTTCTGCAGCCAGACCGGCAGCAATCCCGACGGCCCCACTGCCACAACCGACATCGAGAACCCGCATGCCGTTTTTGACGTTCATGGCCTTGATGAGCGCGCGTGCCCCTCCATCGACTTGACGATGGCTGAAAACTCCCGGACGAGTTTTGATCATGACAAGCTGTTCGCCAAAGCGAAACGCGGCTTGTGCGGTGTGATCTTTCATCTTCTTGATCGTGCCACGTTTTTTAGCCTGATAGATGACCCCTTGTTTGGGAATGACGGTGCGCGTGATTTTGTCAAAATACTTTT
>JBGSVC010000576.1:0-4580 GCA_041753175.1 Planctomycetaceae bacterium | reverse complement strand
AGCCAACCACATCGGGATCTCCCACTGTGTGGTCGAAATGAAAACGGCCGTCGAAAAAATTCGCGAACTGGTTCAAAATATCGAATAGTCTCTCGTCCTTTTTGTCCCATGAAATCTGTCATGACAGCTTCGTCCACATTTTCTGCCAACAGCCACAAGGGCGGAATCCTCGTGATTTCCGGCCCCAGCGGCACCGGCAAAACGACGCTTGTCAACCAGCTCATTCAACGCTCTCCCGTCCCCTTGAAGAAGTCCATCTCCGCCACCACCCGCCCACCCAGACACCAAGAGCAAAACGGCGACGACTACTACTTCATGACCCGCGAAGAATTCGAATCACGCATCCAGAAAGGCGACTTCCTCGAATACGCCGAGGTCCACAAAACCGGCCACCTCTACGGCACACTCACATCCGAAGTCGACGCCGCCATTGCCCAGGGGGCCTGGTCACTACTCGAAGTCGATGTTGATGGCATGCAAAACATCCTCAAAATTTATCCGCAAGCTGTCACCATCTTTCTCAAAACACCGTCTCAGGAAATCTACGAACAACGCCTCAGATCGCGCGGAACCGAATCCGAACAGATCATCCAGCGTCGTCTACAAACTGCCCAGCGCGAACTCACCTTCGCGCCGCAATATCAACATCAGGTCGTCAACGATCAGCTCGACCGGGCTGTTCAGGAAATTTGCGACATCCTCCAACACGCGGAGCCTTGCTGTCATGATTGAAGATCTCAAAGAAGAACACATCGTCAACAAAGTCGGTGGCCGTTTCAAACTCTCCACCATCATCCAAAAACGCATGGTCGCCCTCAACCGCGGCGCACGCCCACTCATCGAAACTCAATCCAAAAACCTCATGGAAATCGTCGTCCGTGAAATCCTCGAAGACAAAATCTACTTGGACCGCAGCGGCAACGTCGCCGCTCGCACAGCGGCTCCCAAGGTCGACGACTTCGACGACGCCGGCCCATCACTCAAAGACCTCATGTAATTTCCAACGACGTTCCCCGTGCCATGCTTGCAGCCCCGGGCAAGCATGGCCCACGAGCGTCAATTCCACCAACTCATGACAATATCTGCGCCTCTGCCAACTCTCCCACTGACTGACTAAAACTTACAACCCAAGACATCACCATGTCCAAACCCCCTCATATCCTCTTGGGCGTCACGGCTGGAATCGCCGCTTACAAAGCCGCTGATCTGGCCAGCAAACTTGTCCAGTCGGGACACACCGTCACGACGATCCTCACCACCGCCGCCCAACACTTCATCGGCAAAACCACCTTTCAGGCCCTCACCCAGCGTCCCGTCTACACCGACATGTTCACCCCGCAGGAACACTACCTCGGCGAACACATCGGCCTGGCTCGTCTGGCCGATCTCGTCGTCATCGCTCCTTGCTCAGCCGACATGCTTTCCAAACTCGCCCACGGCGTCGCCGACGATCTCCTCTCCACCACCTGCATCGCCACCCGCAGCCCCATCCTCCTGGCCCCCGCCATGAATCTGGAGATGTGGCAAAAACCAGCCGTCCAGCGCAACCTCGACCAACTCAAACAAGACAGCTTCCACATCATCGGTCCCGGCAGCGGCTGGCAATCCTGTGGCGAATTCGGTCCCGGTCGCATGGCCGAACCCAATGAGATCCTCAACGAGATCAAACGCTTGCTCGCCAATCAATAAAGCTCAGAGTCGCGATTATGGACATCCTGATCACTGCCGGCCCCACCCGCGAATATCTGGACGATGTCCGCTACCTCACCAACGCCTCCAGTGGCCGCATGGGCTACTCCATCGCACACGCCGCCATCACCGCCGGCCACAACGTCCATCTGGTCAGTGGCCCTGTCTCGTTGGCACCACCCATCGGCTGCCAGGTGTATCCCGTTGAAACCACCGAGCAGATGATGCAAACCTGCCAAAAACTTTTCCCCACCTGTGATGGTGT
This sequence comes from Planctomycetaceae bacterium, assembly GCA_041753175.1. Taxonomy (GTDB): domain Bacteria; phylum Planctomycetota; class Planctomycetia; order Planctomycetales; family Planctomycetaceae; genus SXPC01. The sequence continues at coordinate 2,626 of JBGSVC010000576.1, read as the reverse complement.
CATCGCCGCCGCCGCCGTCTGCGACTACAAACCCAAAGCCCGCATCACCGGCAAGATGTCCAAAACTGGCGGCTCGATCACGCTCGAAATGATCCAGACCGACGACGTCCTCGCTACCCTCGGCCAACACAAACAGCACCGCTGGGTTTTAGGTTTCGCCCTCGAAGCCCAAAACGAACGCGAAAACGCCCTCCAAAAACTCCGACACAAAAACTGTAACTGGATCCTGCTCAACCGACCCACCGCCATCGGCTCAGAAATGAACGATGTCGAACTCATCGGCGACAACGGCCAAACCATCACCCAATGGTCCGGCCTTAAAACTGAAATCGCGACCAAACTCATCGATTGGATTTCGAATCGTCAATAACACGATGAGCACGAATCATAGATTTCAGCGTGATCGGCGCTATCCAGATCAATGACCCTTGTTTCGCATGAAATAAGCGCTGGTAGAAAATCGATCGTCCAAAAAAAACGACTTGCTCTCCTTCCGAGTTTCCAGCATCTTTGGCGAGTACCAGCATAAATTCTCAAATTCTGAAGGGGCATCAAGGTAAGAAACGTATTCTTCCGTTTGAAATTCGATCGGCTCCTTCTCTGTGGTTTGAACACTTAGGCCTTTCTCATCGTCGACCGGATTCGACACGTGCTGCTTTAATAGTTCGACCACAGATTCGATCTCTTGGTGCCCTTCGTGAGTGGTTTTGACAACCAGGCAGCCTTTGAGATTTTGCACATAACCTTGGCTCAAGTTTGCGAACAGGCAATTTAACTCGTTGATTTCCTCTTTCGTCTCATAACCCAGATCTCGAATTTCGTAGACTCGCACATACTCATACTCAAGAGCTTCCTGCGAGGAAGTCACCTGGATCAATCCATCTTTAATAAGGTATCCGACGCCACTGGATTGACAGATCATTTTTAAAACTAAACCCGCTTGCAATTGTTTGACGGAAAGATCAACAATCACCTTTGTCAGCGCCTCGTACGCTTCCATTCCGATGGCGTTTTGATCGACTACAATGTGAACTCCTGAATTCGTCTGCAATTGATGAAGCGCCTCCAGAAACGGCGTGTGCTTCAAATCCAGACTCACTTCTGTTTTCAATGCATTTCGAAGATTTTGGTTGTCCTCAGCAGAAGCCTCGAAAACTCTCTGGAACCTTAAATCACCGGGCTTCTGAGCGTTTTTAATGTCCACAGGCGATGTTTCATCAACGGCAACCGGTGCGTCTGCGTCTGCGTGCGAAGCTGCGACCGACTCTTCTGCTACATCGTCTGGAAACGTGCCAATTACTAATTGCTCAGAGGGACTTTGCGCGATGGCATAACTGCGATCACTCAAAGAGACCACCGCCAGCAGAAAAAGTAGCCGTAGACAAATTGGAAACGACGCAATCTTCATAACGACCTCCTAATGTCAGATTAAACTCGCCCGAGTTGTAATTCTGACAATCATAGGAGTCAATATCAAACTTCGCTTGACGCCAACTAGCCAGAGACGCTTTTAACGACATACCGCCTTACCGCAAACTCCCCTCCACATCCAACACCATCGAATTCGTCACACTGTTCCCCAACACATCGAACTTATCTAACTGCCAAACCACTTTCTTCGTCTCAGGCTCAATCTCCACCAGCACCGGCTGACCAGGTCCTGCGTGGCAATTGCCGATCACATAATTGCCGTCGGGCAACACTTCCAACGTCGTGATCCACGCAAATGTAATCCCCGGAAGTTCATTTTGATCCAACTGCCACACGATTTTTTTATCCGGCGTGACCTCAATCACACGATGCCCATTTCCGGTCCCGATCAGCGTATGACCATTGGGCAAACGAATCGCCGAGAAAAGCTGATTCCCGTACGCCTCTGGTCCATGCCCCGGCTTAGCCTCTTCACCAAACATTGGCACCTCATACTCCCATGTCACATGGCCGTTTTCATCATACTCACGCAGCGTCCCATCACCTTCATGGCACACCAGATAATGCCCATTCTCCAGTTTTCGAACCAACCGCGTGTCCCGATGCGGGTGAGGGTTATTCACTTTCAGCGGAATTTCCTTGACGATCTGGCCATCTCTGTTAACCTCAATCAACCGTGTACTGCCAGATTCCGCAATCAGTATGTTTCCATCATCAACCGGCACAGCGGCATGAACTTCCACTTTCTTTCCCGCATTCCCATTTTCCTGGCCCGCCTTATAACTCCACACGACCTCTTTCGTCTCAGGATTCACCACACACACCTCCGCTTTTCCCCGCGGTAACAAAATCGTGCCATCCGCCAATTGATGCAAATCATGCGACCCCGTCCAGGGCATCTCCCACGAAATCGTCCCGTCAGCTTCGACAATCGCAACTTTCTTATCGGCAAACAACATCACCCGATGTGCCGCCGCAGCAGGGCTTACGAAAGTCACAAACAACAACACCGCCAGAACGCATGATTTCATAAACAGCACTTTCCATTCAACCAGAGCTTGAACACAAATAACAATTCCATCTTTAATTGAGCGTAACTGAATCGAACTCATTTGTCACTCAGATCAGGAGTCTTCTATGCAACAATCCTTACTCCTCATCCCGTTCAGTTTCATAGTGATCCTACTCAACTTCT
>JBGSVC010000575.1:0-13149 GCA_041753175.1 Planctomycetaceae bacterium | reverse complement strand
TATCTACGTCCTCGGCCTTCACCTGAATCCTGAAGACTTCAACCTCGATGATTACGAAGTTGAAGAAGCCTGGTCTGCCAGACGAGGCAACCTGGCGGTGAACACGTCGATGTGGTCGGTCAGCTACGACAAGAAAACTCGCAAAGAAGAAATTGGCTTCGCCTACGACATCTACACACCAACCGAACATAACCGCATCGAAGACACGATCACGTTCATGTGCTATACGGCCAAGCAATTCGCGGCATTCCTAAGTAAAGTCCCAGCGTGGCAACTGATCGAGACCTACGATTTCTGTTACGACGTCAACGACCCGATTGTTGTCAACAAAGAGACCCAAGACGTTGTCTACATCCTCAAACGTGTCTAGCGCAAATGTATCTTGCAACGTAAGTAGTCGGGTGTTGGTTGCCCGATCTGCATCTATTTCGTTTATTGCTAGAGTGCTTTGTACCCAACGAATCCAGAAATTGTAGACACCTCTGAATTTTCATGTTCTCCAACTAAATCAATGCAAGCGTTTAGTTGCATTTTTCTGACGAACCGATGATAGCGAGAAATTTCTCAGGTAGACCGGACGAACGTCTTGGTGATTTAAATATAAAAATCGTATGGCCATTGTCGGAACTGAATTTTGCAGCCATTGGAAACTTTGTTTTTTGATTGATCAGATATTCTATGCATTTCACATCAGCTTGTTCATTTTCTGCAATTGGCACCAAGACAACATGACGATACGAATCTATCAAATCCAATTCACCAAGAGTGGCATTGTAACTTGATTGAGTGGTTTCCGATTGAATTCTTCGAAGTGGAAATAGCGGTGATTCTAGAGTTAATGGAGAAAGCCATTTGAAATCAACAATCTCACTTCGTTCAATTTCAAAGTTTGATTTTTGAGCCGTAAGCATGATCTTTTCAGGAGTCCAAATTCGACATTCGGATACCTGTTTTAGTACTGAAAACTTTTTTCCATCTTTATCAATCACACTTGGCACATTAGGCGGAAGGGGTTCGTTTTGATTGTCCCAGATCTCGATTCCATCCTGCGCTAAATAAATACTGCCATTTGACAATTTCACTGTCTCAAATACGTAATCATAGATTGCGCCTCGAAAGGGAACTTCGAGAACATTACCATCTTTTGTATTAAACTGGACCTCTTCAATTGCTGATTTTACATCGTCAGAATGAAGCACTTTGGCTGGCGGCAAAACGTTGGGAACTTCATGAAGGAACGCAAACCGCATAAGTAATAACACCAAGCCGCTGAAGATGATATCTATCATCTTGAACTCCCACACGGACATTAATTCTGCAACCCATTTTTCCAGGCGGGAGCCTACCTACAAACCTCTAAATTGTCGAGAAAAGATTGATGCACTAAGACGCTTCTCGAATCAAGCACCCGCGTAAATCTTCCCGACGATGGTCAAGTCACCATTTTCGTCTGTCAGCGCGGAAGTCCCCAGGTGCGAATTCTCGGGTGTCGAATTGAACCAGGCATAGCGAGACACAAAATCAGCCTCTTCCAACATCGGCAAGGTTTCTTTCATAAACGCAGCGACCTGGGAGGGTCTGTGCTTGTTTGCCGCCACCGTCTTTGCGTTCCAATCACCGACCGCGAATTCCGTAATCCACAACGGACGCTCATACATTTGTGAAACGGATTTTAACCGACTTAAAAGCGACTGAGGATTCGGACCTCCATAGGAATGCACGGCGACATAATCGACTCGATATTTCTTCGCCTTCGCCTGTGCCATAAATTCCTTCATCCACTCGCGATCTGGATGCACACAGCCAGGACTCACTAAAGGTAATCCAGTTTCCATCAGCTTCGGCCAATAAGACAACGCCTCTTCCACGGTCATGTTGCTCTGGTCGTGTTGATCAGGCTCGTTAAAGCCCAACAATGTTCCTACGGCGTTGCTCTGGGCCTGCTGCTGGAGTGTCGCTAACGTTTCATCAGTCCCTTTGCCGTAATACTTCCAGATCATCGGCACATATTCGATGCCCGTCGGCACTTCTTCTGGCAAGTTTGCGCCCCACGTATAAAACCATTGAGCATTGAGTTTCGTTAGCTGCTCACGCCATTGAGGATTCTTTTTCAGTGCAATCCCCAAACCCTTTTTTGCACTCTTCTTCTGCTGACTGGCTCCGGAACATTCCCATGTTGATGCCATCATCGCCAAAGCCGCTGTCGTCCTCAAGAAATCTCGTCGCTGCATGGCTTCCCTTTCTCTAAATATCCAGTGAGTTCGTGACATGGATCAAACCATATTTGCACACCAGCGACAAGGCCACTCCCCCATTTTCCTCCATCAAAAGCAGGGGGGAACAAGATTGCTTTCAATTTTCTTCGATCGTCATCATACCGTAAAGCGACTATAGGATTTTACGTAATGAGGGATAAAAGCTTTTGTTTATCGAGAGCGTTCAACTCGCTTGAACATTACTGTTCCAGTTCCACCCCGACATCTTCGGCTTGGTCGCCAGGAAGTTCTGGCTCTTTCCCAACGGTGGCGCTCTGGGGAGGAGGGACGAGCTGCTGGAGACCGTTTTCTTTCATGAACTCTTCGGGATCGATCCCCATGCCTTCCAGAAGTTTGCGCACGTCCTCTTCTTTGTTGAGTGGGTGAATTGTCCTCAAATGAGGCCATCCCCAATAGCCGTCGCCGATTTCTGCCTCTGCATCGTCGTTCAAAAACTGCGACATATGCTGCGGGGTTGACATCATCTTTCGATCTTTAGGATCACCGGCAATGTGATATTCAATTTCGTATTCTCGAAACACAAAATTGTGGGTCACTTCAACCATCTGGTCAATTTTCACGGATTGAAACTTTCCCTGTGAGGAATCCAGACAGGCATTGAGCGTGTAGGCACCACTAACAACAATCCCTGCACCGAATAAACTCAGGCCAGCGAAAATCATGACACCAAAAGCCAGACCTGCCCAGAGGGATGATTTTGGCAGGACCATCACCGGCAACCCCGCTTCACGATTGGCCTCATTTTGAGCATGAGTTTTTTGTTGTCTACGATACTCCGACCACAGGAACCAAAGTGTCAACGGCGCACCGATCAACAGGCTCCCAGCAACAGAAAGAATTCCTTCTCGACCCCAGGAAGCGTCATCAATTGGAGAGTAGCGCCCAAAAGCATAGATCATCAGAAACAAACTACAAACGGCAGCCATGATTCCCAAAACCGCCAAAAAGATAACGAACGGATGAGTTGGTTTGGCCTCTTGGTTTTTGAGTAACTGATGCTCGGGCGTTAACTCCAAAAAATCATACAAGGCCAACGTCTTTTCGAACTTGTCCGGCAGATACAGCGCTGTCACAACATCTCCGACGCGAAATGGAGGCAGAAATTTGTCTTTCTCCAAGGTGGTCAAATTGCGGGAGGAGATATTGTAGTTGACAGGTTGACTGCTTTCAGGATGCGTCACCATGGCATTGGCGATGAAAGCAAATTGGTTATCCTGTCCCTGATAGCGACCCGTGACCACCAGTCCGATCTCTTGAATCTTCGCAGGAATCGCGATGCCATCACGTAGATATTTCAGTTTCCCGCCGTGGGGTTTTGTCAACAGAGCCCATAACCCACCGATGCAGATGGCCATTCCAATCCAAAATAGATACTCAAGTGGGAGCAGGTAAAGTGCGAGCAATTTCGTCATCGGCAGGGGAGCCAGCAAAATACAGATGGCGCCCACAAACAGCGCGATATATCCAGCCCAGCGTTTGTTGACTGCATTTCTCGCTTGATCGACATCTGCAGGAATAGGGCGAGGGCATTCTTCCTGCAACTCAGCGGGCAGGGCAAATTCGACTCTTGCGGAACTTACTGGCATTTGGATCGACATGATTCGGTCTCGAAATGATGAAAGACTGGTAACACAGTCAAAGTGGACACTGCTGAATATTGAACAGTAATCCTTTCAAAATTACGATGGAGAATCGACACAAAAAGAGCGACCTGATCAGGTCGCTCTTTTTTCAAGGCACGTGTCTGTTAGAAAAGCCATGCAATTCTTAGCAGCACGTAAAGTATATCGATGGGCTGCTTGATCCTAACGATCTGTTGAAAATCGACACGAAGTCAATTTTCAGCAAGGATGTTAGTAGTAGTAGCCTCGTCGTGCCGCACGACGGGCTTCACGTCGGCTCTGATTATCACAGTAGCCATGATTGTGGTGGTGATACGTGTTGACGACTGGCTGGCATCCACAGTCGTTCATGATCGGTGCCACGGGGGCAACGTTACATCCACAGTTTGAAGGTGACATCATCCCCACCGAACCGGCTGCAATTGGTGCCAATGGTTCGCCGACAGGTTTATATGTCGTTTGTGGCTGGCCTTGCATGTTAGGATCCTGATAGTTGGGATCACCATTCATGATTTGATTATTGTCATACATCACTCGTCCCTGACTGTCATACATCTGACGACCCTGGACAGGTTGGTTCTGCTGATAGGTCATCGGTTGTTGGTCGACACGATTTGGATTGACATCACGTGACTGTACGCTGTTGGCGTTGACATCGGTACTCGTGCGTGCATTCAACGTAGAATTTGCACCGGTATCGTCAGGATCTGTGATGCTGACAGGAGTGTTATTAGGTTGTTCGAGTTCGGAGCGAACCTGATTTTCAGTGGGACTGTTTTGCTCGGCGCGGGAGGCCCCAAAATTTGCCTGGTTTTGCGTTTCCGTCGAGACGCCTCCGGTAGGGTCGTTCTGGGCAAACGCCACTGTGCCGGACAACAACATCACGCTGCAAGTCATGAATAATTTTTTCACAAGAGTTCTCCTGTCTGGGGACACGGATGCATGGTTGACAACTGAGTCGACCTGCCCAGTGTCCTGGTAATGGATGGTGGACTGACCACACTCGTCATCGCAAAGTCTGTGCCACTTTGCCGGTATGTCCTCAATCCGACGAGAACTGTTGTGATCCACAAGAAAATGACTAACGATCCGCTTTCGATTTCGCTACTCTCTCCCTACAGTCGCAGGGGAATGCGTCTTCATCGTTCAGAGCGACGTATGAGGCTTCAAGTCGAGTGCGAAGACATGCTGTTGGAGTTTTTTTTCATTTGACATATTCTTTCACGATTTTCGTTCACCCAAACGACATTCAGTAACGTATGAGTGAAAAGACTTTCGAAAGTCAGCGGGTGTGAAAATCTCAGTTCTGCTCGCCCTAATTGACTTTGGTGATAGCGTTTACGTGTTTTGACATCTCTTTTCTCGCCTCAAAAATGCCTCTGCTGTCTGACAACATCTCAAACTCCCAACATCCAGTCATGGGCCATCAATGATGAGCGCACCCAATGAACCCGAACAGACTAAGCCACTCTGGCGTAAGCATCTTCCACTTGAGCATGAGACCGCGTTATTCATTCTTGTGAGTTTTCTGGACCTCATCATGACGGCAACCTTGATGTTCCGATCTGATGATATCATTGAAAGCAATCCGGTCGCGGTCTTTTTCCTCAATCGCTGGGGGCTGCGTGGACTGGTCTATTTTAAGTTTGGTGTCGTGCTTTTTGTCTGCGTGCTGACACAGATCATTGCCGCACGCGATCTTCGCAAAGGACGATTCGTGTTGATGTGTGGCACACTGGTCGTGAGCTTCGTGGTGATTTATAGTTTAAGCCTCTACGTTCGACACCACTATCTGTCCTCGATCCCGTTTTGATCGCCCATGCAATTTACTCACGACACCGCTGCCATGACATACGCCGCCACGCTGGCGTTACGTGGACGTGGACGAGTCGAACCCAATCCCATGGTGGGGGCCGTTGTTCTCGATCATCAGGGCCATCTCGTCGGCGAGGGTTTTCATGAAGTCTTCGGTGGACCTCATGCTGAAATTCATGCCCTTCGCCAGGCGGGAGCAAAATCCAGGGGAGCGACTCTGGTCTGCACGCTCGAACCTTGCAGCCATCACGGGAAAACACCCCCCTGCGTTGATGCCATCATCGAAGCTGGCATTGAGCGTGTGGTCGTGGGAATGGTTGATCCGCACGATCAAGTCAATGGGAAAGGTATTGAACGACTCCAGTTATCAGGTATCGACGTCCACACAGGAATCCTGGAAGAATCATTGCGTCGACTCAACGCCCCCTTTGTCAAATTGATGATGCAGGCCAAACCGTATGTGATTCTTAAATGGGCCATGACGATGGATGGTCGAATCGCCTCCTCTCAGGGAGATTCAAAATGGATCTCGGGGGACCTTTCTCGTCTCAGAGTGCACGATCTGCGTGGCCGGGTTGATGCGATTATCACAGGAATCGGCACCGTCCAGGCCGACGATCCCCATTTGACGGCCCGTCCAGAGCAGTCAGAGAACATTCTCAGGCACGCCACACGAGTTGTTGTCGATTCGCGAGGCCAGATTGAACCGTCGTCAAATCTGTTTGAGAACCTGGAAATTCACCCGACACTCATTGCAACGACCTCGCAAATGAGTCCTGAAAAGCATCAACTGTTGATCTCTCGTGGAGCCGAAGTCCTCGAATTGCCTGCAATAGAGAATCGTGTGGACCTCGACGCTTTGCTGGCTGCTCTCGGACAACGACGGATGACGAACGTGCTTGTCGAGGCTGGTCCAAATCTGGCTGCAGGGTTTTGGGAAGCCCGTCAGGTCGATGAAGTCCACATCTATGTGGGACCAAAAATTATCGGCGGGAAACTGGCACCTGGACCGTTGGGGGGAAAGGGGATGGACCTCATGCAGGATGCAGGCATAATGAAACTCGAACACGTCGAACAACTCGGCGACGATGTTCATCTCCAATATGGGCGTCTTCCCGACGTTTGATACATACGATCGCTCCTCGAATACCCTTGTCGTGTTGTCACAGCATCTCAATCGACTCGTTCAGCATCAAGGTTCGGAAACCAGGGCACAAACGGGCTCGTGGCATTCTGATAACGTCGATAATCGTCTCCTCGAGTGCGCAACGACTGTGCTTCTGTCGCGGGGATCCCCGAAACGCGTAACAGAAAAAATAACATCAGCGCCGGTTGGATCAGTGTGATCAGCCACCACCAGCCCGCAACGGCGGCGGCCAGCGGCCAGACCCACCATTGCAGCCACTCAAAAAAGTAATTGGGATGTCGTGAATAGCGCCACAACCCTGCTCGACACGTTTTCCCTTTGTTGGCCGAATCTTTCTTGAAACGTGACAACTGCCAGTCTGCAGTCATCTCTCCTCCGACTGAGGTCAGGCCTATTATAAACGCCAACGTCTCCCAGATCCGCCAATTTCCCTGTAGACTCGGAGCCGCGATGGCCAACAGATGCCCTAAACTAAAAATGACTCCCAAAAGGCCCTGAATCAGAAAGAAGCCCAATAGAAACAATTGAAACCTGTCGCCCATCGTTTGACGCATATGGGCATAGCGAGCATCCTCTGGCTGACCATGATTGCGCACGAGCACATGCGTTCCCAGACGAAGCGACCACAACACCAGCAACCCCGTGAGTATCCATTCTCGAAATCCGATGCCAGGAGTCGTTGCTGCAAAAAACAGACTGAGCATGCCGGGAGAATAACTCCATGCGACATCGACCAGTCCTGCATCTTTGGTTTTCAATTGAATCGCCCACAGCGTCCCCATGACGAGCAACATGATGGTGATTGCGAAAATCAGTTGCGTGGTGATGGGTAAGATCATGTCAATGCCGATTCTGTATGTAGGAGCCGTTTTTGATTCTCATTCATCATGCAGGAATCAAACCGCTTCCGCTGGAATAAAGAGGCTGTTTTCACTTACATTCTAGCGACAGGCCAAGAGTGCATGAAACTTCCAGGTAAATGACGTTCAGCAGATGGGTTTGCATCGTAGGTTTCAATCTGGAACATTCACTCTTGTCGTTTAACAACGAGTTGAGAATTCCCAAGTGCAACCAGGTTTTTCACCATCCAGCCGATCAACACGTGAAAGTCATTGATGAATCAATCGCAGTCCCCCAGCCGATTTTCCACCGGCCATCCTCTTCTCGATCGCGCCCTCGGCGGCGGATTATTTCCCGGGAAACTGACCGTTGTTCTCGGGGCGACAGGCATCGGCAAAACACAACTCGGAATCAACTTTCTCCATGCTGGACATGCTCAGGAAGGCGAACGCGGTATCCTTTTTGACATGACTTCCCGTGGCGACTCACAAAACCATGCCGACTACGCATCCCGCATGCACGGCTGGGATCTCACCACTGCTGATGCCCAGACCAACCCTACTGTTGACGAAATCTGGAATCCCACACAGGCTCGCAAGGATGCCCTTCACCTGTTTTCCAAATCCGGCAAACGTGTCACCATTGATGATCTCGAACAGGAACAATGGAAAGCCTGGAAAGCGGAACTGAATCGAAAGATCACCCGTGCGATCGGTTTTTTCTACGCCAATTTTGTCCATGGTGTAAGACGAGTTATTGTCGACGGTATCGAACCGACGGATAAGCCCAGCGACTCGTTCCAGTTTCATGTCTTTGAATATCTCTATCATCAGATCTTTCAAAAAGACGACGACTGGGTCGCCCGGGATTTGTTTCGAGCCGATTTTCGCGAGCAACAACCTCAGGTTCTGGCACACCGCTACGACTATCAACAAATTGCCTCGACGATTTTATGTACCTCAAAAGAAGTCATGCTCGATGATTTGATCAGCCGACCGATTGAAGCCGGCGATCTGCTTTCAAATGCCAACACGATTCTGCTCATGGGGAAAATTCGCGACGGCCTGAAAACCCGACGCGGACTCTACATCGCCAAACACCGCGGCTCGGCGTGTGATGAATCGATCATGCTCTACGACATTAACGAAACGGGTCTGGTTTTCGACCAACCATAAAAACTGCTTGCATCGCATGACGATTCTATAAACCGACAATTTCAAATGACCAGATTGCTCGCACATTTTTACCGAGGATGATTATGGAATACAAACCTGACAATTACAGCACCGTTTCTCCCTATTTGATTGTCACAGACGCACACGCGACTCTTCACTTCATTCAGACCGTATTTGGTGCTGAAATATTGAGAAGTTTTACATCTGACTCTGATCGCGTGATCCATTCTGAAGCTCGTATTGGCGATTCGATTGTGATGATTGCGGATTGCACAGATGATTGGCCATCAATTCCATCGAACGTACATGTCTATGTGGCCGATGTTGATGACGTTTATCGTCGCGCGCTCGTTGCAGGAGCAATCTCAGTACAAGAACCAATAAAAAAAGACGATGATGACAAACGTGGCGGCGTGAAAGATAATGGTGGAATCACCTGGTGGATCGCTACCAAGGTGGCATAACAGTCCTCTAATTGACATTGAAGCATTGACCATGCCTAAGATTTGCAGAAATTCATATTGTATGATGAATCGTATAACTCATGTGAAAAGGTATTTCATCGACATCCTGTAATGTCCATTCCCCAATCTGCGCTTTACATCGAACAGTTTCCAGCAAAGAGGTGTTTCAATGCCGGCTTTACGTGTTGTCATTTTGCTTTCTGTAATCACCCTGTTGACGAGGCCTAATTTGACCTCCGCAGATGACCTTGGCAGTGACCCCTCTGGTGCAGACAAACCCACTCTCGCAGAGCAGATCAGGGGGGAATGGGTTTGTTATCGTGACACTCCCCAAGGACGATTCATGACCATCAAACATCATCTCGAAGACCAGACCGTCGTGACCACGTACGATCCAAACAACACCCCCCTCCAATCCCATCGTTCTGAGTACCGTATTGAATCCAGCGGAAGTGTTTCTATTTTTCGGTATCGCAACAAAGTTGTACTCATTGGGCCGAATGTTGGTGCTAAAGACGAACGAGAATCGGCTTATCTGTTCCGGATTGAAGGCGATCGCTTCATTGAAGTCCGGGGGATGCTTAATGAAGATCGTGGTGAGCCGTCATTAATTATTTGGAAGCGGCTCAAAGAAAATCCCATCCCCAAACCAAAAGCCTAATGCGACCAGACATACGCCACAATCTCGGCCACCAGAGTGTTCATGATCGAAAGCAGCTTCATTAGGCCCTCAATCAATGCGCAAACAAAAAGAGAGTCTCCCATGAGAGACCCTCTTTCTATGATGAAGTGTCAACTAAGATCGGCAATCAGACCTTCGCTGCCACGTTGATTTTTTTACTGAGCTTTGTCAGTTTCTTGTCAGTCAGTTCTTCTTCATTATGAGATTCACCCAAATGCGATTTAATCTCGTTGTGGCCCAGAACTTCAGCCCAAGTGCAAAGGGTTCCATAAGTTGCAATTTCATAATGTTCGACCTTTTGACTGCACGCAATGATGACAGCATCCATGAGTTCTGGATCTTCAGTCTCCGATACCATACTTTCGGCCTCGGTAATTAAGCCGGCCATTGCTTCGCATTTCTTAACCTTGGCAGGTTTACCAAGTATTTCGAAACACTTCTCCAATCGAGCGACGTGTTGGTTTGTCTCTTCCAAATGTTGTTTGAGGCCTTCAACCAACTCCGGGCTGCTGGCTTTTTTGATCATCTTGGGAAGTGCTTTGGTCAGTTGTTTTTCGGCACTGAGAATGTCGCGTAGTTCATCATGAAAGGCATCTTCGAGCGTTTTCATCGGGGGGCTCCTTCGTTCGTGAGTGGGTATGGTCCAGGCAAGATCCACACGGGTGTGCGATTCAAGTGTCGAAGGCAAGTAATGCACAGCGGCAAAACATGCACACACAATGCTTTCTAGACCAAGACTACTCATGCAAACTCAATGCCAAGCCCTCCGGAATCCAATTTATCAACGCCTACGATCATTCAATATCCACAGGTGACCGACGAGCTTTCACATTCACGCATCGCTGATCACCCCTGATGTTTGTTGAGATATCAGCCTGATGGAATTCGCTTCATCCACCGAACCACTCGGGTTCGTGAAACAATTCTTTGACTGGAAAGCTGAGTCTCTCCAGACATCCGGGCGATGTCACAATGTCGCCCTCTTGAAAGGTCTGTGCTGGTAACGTGGAGGTGACTACTTTCAATGTCCGACTCTGAGGGTCAATGGACCAGACATCTGCAATCCCCCAGCCAAGATAACTCTCCAACCGCGAAGGCATCACAGATCGACGATCGTGTGTTGACGCGACTTCAATCGCGATCGCAGGCTGCGTCTGCGTCATCGATCGATCCGATTCAGCAAACATCGGCCCACTCAAAAAGATCGTGACGGCTGGAAACACGACCGTGTCGGGTTGTTGCGTCATCCATAAGCCCAGATCAAAGCAGGCATATCCCCCGCGAATAGACTGAAAGTAGTGGGCCAGCAGTTTGGATAAATTCAACACGGTGTTTCCATGATCGACATCCGGGGGCTGAAAGTGAACGACTTTTCCGTTCGTGAGTTCACTCCATTGGCCACATTCGGGCATGTCAGGACGTTGTTCTAAAAATTCGTCCGCAGTGATGAACTGCCAATCTGAGGAAGCGATCATCGGGATGACCCTTTGGAATTAACGTTGTTGTGGAAAGATAGCGAAACTGAAGTCTTGGAGCCTCTACAATTTTAACGCCATCGGGCAGACTGATCTATTCATGGTGCACAGGTTTCAGTAGCGTCAGGCTCCCTACTTGATGCAGTATCATCTCTCCACTCAGTTCGACATCATTTCCTTCCCTTGCAATCATGCCTTTCATCATCAAACGTTCGTGCATGTACCGTGTTGCGTTCAGCGTTTCCTGCTGTGCGTATTTAATGGTATGCGCTGCCGGATGCATGACCATTCCCCTGCATTCTGGTTTTCGATTTACTGAATCTCAGACGTCTTCGGCAACCGCCAATTCCCAGGAAACAAGTTCCACCCCGGCCCCGACTGACATCGAGGCAACATGGGACGAATTGCTCCGCGTCCGTCTGACAGAACCGCTTTGGAGACCCCATCTGAAATGGAATCCATCCCAGGCAGCCCTCACTCGGCAACCTTATTGGCAACTGGCACAGGGCGTTGACCGTCAGCCTCAAGCCTCACCTGTTTCTGGACCTCAATACATCCCCAGTCCCACGAAAATGATTCGCGGACAAAATGCTGACGATCACCCTCCCGCGCCTGTCACTGAATCTGTGACCCACTCAGAGGTCTCTCCCCCAACACCTCCTCCTGCACAAGAAGAAGCTTTGCTCTCAAATTCAGATGTGCTCGTCCGCCTGGAAAACCGAGACGATCCCGCTTGGCCGAAAGTTGTGTCGTCACTTCAACGTCTCTCAGCAGAGCACAACCCCACTTCAAATCCGATTGTCAATTTAAATGCTCTGATTCTTTTAGGGCAACACCGTGTCCCTCTGTCTTCGCAAGAACTGTCGATACTTCAATCTGCTTCGCTGACGGGAACACTCACCCCCACTTTGACCATTCACTCAACACTGTTAAAGATAACGAAATCGCCTCGTCGCTTCTTCGAAAAATCACAGCAGCCTCCTGAAGAAAAGTTACCCGCAGTCTCTCCAGCCTCTGATCCCGTTATTACCCTGACCAGCCAAACTCGGGCGGCTGCCATGGAAGCCTGGTGTACGGCTTTGGTGTGCACACAACCCTCAAGTCAAATTGATCAGGCGTTGGCTCCAGCCGGGCGGTTTCTCGCCGAAGCGATGCTTCCCCCACAGGTTCAGGCCCAACTCGTTCGTACGGTGGGCATGCATTTGACCCCGGCCCGTGTGCCCGTTCTGCGTGATCTCTTCAACGTCGATCAACAATCGGAAACCATTTCTGAAGAACTTCAAATCGCTGGTATGGAGGCCTGTGTTCTCAATGCTGCCGGGCGCTCGATGCCTCCGCCTCAATATCATCCTGAACAATGGCCGAGGGGAATTGATCAGGTCGAACTACATCCTCATCCACATCTGCGTGAACTCTTCGGACAGTTCGTCGCCCTCACAGCCCATCCCCGAGCCGCCTCGATCCTGGCCAATCAAATGCAGGATACCGAATTAATGGTACGCGTTTCAGCCGTCAAGTCGCTTCCGTTGCTGCTGACCGACACAACACAACGGACAGCGGCAATTGAGTTAATCCAGTTGGCCTCGAAACATCACTCCGAAACGCTCCGCTCGGCATCGCTCCCCGGTTTGGTTGCAATCGCGTTTTCCGAAC
>JBGSVC010000574.1:0-17352 GCA_041753175.1 Planctomycetaceae bacterium | reverse complement strand
GGAAAGTCTGCGTTCGCCACCCAGTTCGTGGCCGATGGGTTGCGACGAGGGGAGCCAGGCATTATCGCGATTTTCGAGGAGCGGCCGGAAGAATACGCCAGTCGTGCCGAAAACATCGGTTTAGGTTTTGAAGCGGCCTTGCAGGAGGGAACCCTCACACTTCTCTACCTTCGCCCGCTGGATTTGTCTGTCGATGAAACAATGCGGGAAATCATCAACGCAGTGCATCGGACAGGGGCGAAACGCCTTGTAATTGACTCACTGGCCGGCTTTGAACTGGCTTTAGCCCCAGGATTTCGCGAGGACTTCCGCGAGTCACTTTATCGGATGATTGGGGCTCTCACCCGTACCGGCGTTACGATTGTTAGCACTGTCGAGCTGGTCGAAAGCTTCACGGAGCTGGCGTTAAGCCCTTACGCGATTTCGTTTCTGAGTGACGACATCATCCGCCTGCGCTATGTAGAGATTGACGGCCAACTCAGAAAGATATTGATGGTGGTCAAGATGCGCGGCGGTCAGCACAGTAAGGATATTCGGGAGTACGACATTACGTCAGAAGGTTTACAGATTGGCGAGCGGTTGACAGGCTACCGAGGCCTTATTACCGGAGTTCCTAATCCACAGTTCCCTGAGGCTGAAAGCCGCGGAGGGGCTCTCGACAGTCCAAAACATAAAGCGCCGGAGGAATCATGATTTCGAGATTCGAAACCAGCTCCGAGGAAAACGTTCCTTCGATTCCGCTACTCTGCAGGTATTTATCCGAACGCTCGCCTCAGCCGACGGTCGCAGTGGATGGAAAAACGCATGTCATTTGCTATGTAAATCCAGCTTTCGCGCAACTCGTCGGCAAAGAGCCGAAGGATTTGATCGACCGTCCTTTCACCAAAGCCGTGCCGGAGGGCGTCGAAAATGATTGCAAGGCGATCATGGATCGCGTCTATCTTACCGGTGTTCCTGAAAATTTACTTGAGCAGGAACACCGCCAGTCACAACCGCGACCGGTCTATTGGTCGTATGCTATGTGGGCAATTTTGGGCGCGAATGAACGGCCGGTGGGTGTTATGATCCAAATAACCGACGCGACCGAAATGGCGAACTTTCGCCAGCAGTCCGTTGAGATCAATGAGTCTCTCATGATTTCCGGCATCCAGCAGCACGAACTCACAGCAGTCGCGGAATCGTTGAGCGCGAAGCTACAGTCCACCGTTGAAATGAGAGACCGTTTCATTGCTGTCATGAGCCATGAACTGCGTAACCCCCTCACCACATTGAGTTCTGGTCTCGAAATTCTCAGACTCGCCGGAGCTGATGCAGCTATCGTGGAGACTGCCCGAGACATGATGGAAAGACAATTAAAGCAGATGGTGCGCCTTGTAGACGACTTGCTTGATGTCAGCCGGATAACAGCGGGTAAACTGGAACTCCAAAAGGAAACCGTTGAGCTTTCAGTTATCATTCGAGATGCCGCGGAGTCATGCCGTACGCTCATCGATGACCAAGGTCACAAGCTCACAATAACCTTGCCATTAGGCCCGGTATTTCTTCTCGCTGACTCCACCCGACTCACCCAGGTCTTTTCAAACTTGCTAAGCAACGCTGCCAAATACAGCGAGCGAGGCGGAGAAATCCTGTTGTCAGCCGAATTTGACCGAGGCGAAATCGTCGTGATCGTCCGCGACACTGGAATCGGAATTCCTGCCTCTAAACTCCCTCATATCTTCGAGGCGTTCGTGCAAGTGGACACGGCATGGGAGCGGAGGCAGGGTGGGATGGGGATCGGGTTGTCGCTCGTCAAGGAGTTCGTCGAGTTGCACGGAGGTCAGGTTGAGGCACGTAGCGATGGTTTGGAAAAAGGCAGCGAGTTCATTATTCGCTTGCCGGTTGCTAAACAGGCAGCCAACAACACAACAGCTTCTCCGGAAAAAACGCGCCCACCACGTCGACGCATTCTGGTAGTGGACGATAACAGGACTGCCGCAGTAATGCTTGGAATGCTACTCAAGTTCTTAGGCCATGATGTGCGTATGGCATACGACGGAGAGGCTGCTCTGGCCGTGGCAGCAGAATACCAACCGGAATTAATTTTGATGGACCTCGGAATGCCTGTGATGGATGGCTACGAAGCCTGCCGCCGAATCCGTGCAGAACCTTGGTCAGGCAATCTGTTCATGGTCGCGCTGACCGGCTGGGGTTCTATCGATGACCAAAGGAAAACGAGGGATGCCGGGTTCGACCGACACTTGGTCAAACCAGTGGACGCGGAAGCGCTCTCAAAAATAATTGCTGAAATGCCGACCTGAAAGCGCCATACATCGGGACAATTGATAACCGCTCAGCCCGGATTATTCACAACCAGCTTTTACCCACAGCGGAGTTCCAATTCCATTTTCTATGCGGACATCCACTCTGGCCTGTGATCTGACCGGAGTGGCTCTTTCCCCATCGTGCTTAATCAAGTTCTTCAGAGGTTGACAGCAATCGTTTCTCGACTCAGCGTCCCGTGTGCAGGACAATGCGCCAGATTGGTAGGCCAGATCAGGCGGAGCTGAGTGTCTTCAGACGTGAGTTCATGCCGAGCCGAAGGTGTACCAGTTGCCCAGTTTCTCGCAGACTTCCGTACATCAGCGGAACATCAAAGCCGGAGTCGGCTGGAAAGCGAGTCGGAACTCATCGTTATCATCAGGCAGACGATCACAGATCAAATGGAAGATGGAGTCATGACGAAGCGTGACGTGATCGTTCTGGTCTCTATCTTGTCGTCAAGACAAGTGACTGAACGCCGACCAGTGTCGATTTTCAACACACTACTACGGGACAGACGCCCTTAAGACGTTCGACAAGCAAATCAGCGGGGAATAATCTTCAAATACCGGGAAATTTCCCAGGATCACACCCGCAAGTCCTTTGTCACGATCTACCCACATCAACGTTCCGGTGGCTCCCCAATGTCCGGCCACACTGCTCGGCAACAAATCGCCAAATGTCGTCCGATGGTTGGTCCAGTTCAATCGCCACCCCAGACCCCACGGCTTACTTTGCTGCTCTGTAATCGCGATCTGCGGGTAGTCGAGCAAACGATTTCCCAACATCATCTCCAGACTTGCCTGACTGATCAGGCGTTGGTTTCGAAAAACACCTCCCGCCAAAATCATCTCACAGAAATTGAGCAAATCAGGGACTGTCGAAATCATTCCACCCCATGGAGCCCCCAGGCGGTGCCAGTAGTCACTATTCCAATCCCCACTGGGCGCCACCTGCTGAGGCGTTGTATCGACACGGACAATTCTCTGTCCACATTTCTGATCTCTCATCGGCAGTCCCAGCCACGTTTGTCGCATCTGTAAGGGACGCAACAATTCCTGATCCAACAGACGCGCAGGCTTCTCGCCGGTCAGGCGCTCAATAATCTCACCCAAGACCACAAATCCCATACTTGCATAGCGAGATGTCGAACCGGGCGTAAACAGAAGTTCCTGACGACACGTCTGCTCCAAAAAAATTGCCAATTCAGCATTCTGGGCACGCAACTCTTTGTCATCGGGCAGCGTATCGGGCAAGCCAGACGTATGTGACAACAGGTGATGAAGCGTGATGACATGTTTTCCATGCGACTTAAACTCTGGCAAAAACCGTGTGACTCGATCCGTCAGCGAAACCTCACCTCGTTCGACCAACTGCATCACCAGTGTGGAATAAATCGGCTTGGTCAGCGATGCAATTAGATATAGCGCAGGAGAATCATCTCCAACTCCCGCCTGGAAGCCATAGCGCGAGCCATCGCGTTGATTAAGCAAACCTACGGCACAGCAAGTCGAGGGATGCGCACCAACAAATGTTTCAACAGCATTGCAAACTCGCTCCCAACCTGCTGTCACACACGCCCCGCTTCCTCACTGAAGACCTTCCGACATCATCCCTACCGAAGAAATCCTGACTTACTTTTGGAGGAACGCCGTCACAGTCATTCGACCAATCTATCGACCACGTCTCACTGCGACATCACATCCACCTGATGCACATTCAGCACTCGATCCAGCTTTGTGATCGCCAGCACATCCTGAATATCAGGATCGACGTTAAACAAATGCACCGTGAGTTGCAGCTTCTTCAGACTGGCCAGCAACCCGAGCATTCCACTGGGCAACAGACGCACACCTGTCAAATCAAATCCGAGCTGTTTACAACTGGTCGATTTCACGATCGCCAAAATCTCATCCCGGACTTCTGTCACGGTGGCAAAATCCAACGACGTGGCCCCATGGAATCCAACCACCGTTAATTCACCAGACTCATACACTTCCAGAACTTTTGTAGACATAGACTTGGCTCAACATCATGGCGATCAAGAAATGAGTTTGTTCTTCGATCCTATCGACGAGAGATCCATTTCGCAAGACTCTCTCGGGAGAACACTGGTTTCTCAATCCCCTCGATCACTTCTCTATTTCACCAAAGTCTGAAACGTCAACTTACCAGTCGCATTGCCTTCCAGAGGAGAATTGAGTTTCCAGCTCAACACAGAACTTCCCTCGCCATTGTCTTCCCGCACAAACTCAACATCGACATCGCTGGTCTGACTTCCCTCCACATAACTCAATCGAGGCGTGAGGTTGTCAGCAATCACAACATTGTAAACCGGTTCGCTGCCAGTATTGCGAAACTGGATCGTAAAGGTGATGACTTCTCCGACATGAGCTTCACTGCGATCTGCCTGCTTGATGATCACCAGTTCGCCCGGTGTGATCTTTTCTTCAACTCCATCCAAACCGGCTGCTTTGAACTCCGCAGTCATCTCATTGCCACCCGAAACCGACGCCGAGATTTGTGGATACAGATCTCGTGTCCACACGGCAGCCGCTTGTATCGTATTCAGAAACAGCGCTCGAGTTGTTCCCACATCCTGAGCAGGCGTCAACTGGCTGTAATCTTCGTTAGCTCCCAGAATGCCGACGTGCTTATCGGAAGAGACGATCTGTCCGACGTATCCCTCTCCGACACGGTCCTCATAACCACTAGCACGATTTCGGGTCACATTTCCCACCGGCTTGGTTTGATGTTCCTGGGCCACCGGTTCAACACGATTATTCATATGAGCCCCGAATGCCAGTTCATGGGCTCCCAATGGTCGGTCGATGTTGACATTCTGCACCAGCCCGCTGGTACTGCGGACCTCTGAAAACCGGGGAGCATACACACACACTGGATTGGAATACTTGATTTTATGCACACCTTCATGCGTCGCATATTCCACCAGGGTGTCTTCTGTCTCCAAACCTGAAGAGTGGGCAGGGGGGGCGTAAAAACCCGGATCACGATTCCCTCCGTCACACAAATATTCATCCGTAAAAGTTTGAGAGGTCGCCGCGCAGGGAGGACATCCAGGACCACCCATCGTCGCTCCCATCGACCCGTCACAAACAGCCCCCTGTGGATACGCAGGACCCGATGGACATGAAGGACATGCCTGACCGGCAGGGCAGCCATGCGGGCAAGACATCCTCTCAAGCGCCGAGGCACTGGCGGGATAAACGACCGCACGCTGTCGTGGCTGGGCGGGCATCGCCTCAATCGGAGTTGTAAAAGTCTGCTCAGTTGCAGGTTGACGATAGGAATTCAAAATGAACTCCGGACGATCCTCAGAGGTCACCTCATAGCTGGCATGATTGGTCTGAACGAAGTCTTGCGTGTTCGTTTCAATGGGCGTCATTCCCACTTGATGTTGACTAGCGTTCTGGTCTGACGGCGACAACGTGACTTCCGCCACACGCTGCCCCTGCGGCGCACTTGCCTCCGATACGAGATGCCCACTAGGAGCCTGCACTCTTCCCAGATGCGCAGGGCCAGCACACGATGACGCCAGCCCAATACAGATCAGCCCTGCGACTCGCGTCGTCGTCACCAGGACGGTCAATGCCGATGGTTGCTCACACAAATTCTTTTTTGATCGCGTATTCATATCAGCACTTCAATCATTGAAAAACGAATCGAACCAGCTTGCAAATATCCTGGACTTAACGGGACTGACTCAATTCCGGCAACATTACGTCCTGTGATTCAACAAGTCGTACCGGCCCTCCTGATGTCAGGAACCTCTGTTGATCGTGCAGACTGGGCACACGTCGTCCCATCCGAAAAATCAACAACGGTCGCCCACGCTCATCAGCTTCGGCCAACAGATTTCGATAGGACGGCAAGGTTTCCGAACGCATTCCGCCATCGTAAGGAGCGACTGTCGCCGCGATCTCCGGTTGATCCAGATAGATGACCTTCGTCACTAATTCATCACGCAGCGCCGCTTCGATGTCCGCTTCAGTCACAACGATCGGAATAGGAAACTCATGCTTCAAATGAGCAGGCGGATGCAAGCGGTCTATCACCTCGATCGTGGGATATAATTCGACTCCAGGATAGTCTGGCAAATCCGAGAGCTTCAACCGATAAACGGCAGCCACCTGCAGTTCGACTTTCGCACCTGAAACTGTATTAATCGCAGAGGATGCTTCGTCATAATAACTGACGCTTCCCCCTTCAAGTGTCGTCAATTCAATCGTCTGCCAATAACCGGGGCAGGCTCTTCCCAAACGCTCAGCCCACAATCCAGCCGTTCCGGGACTAGCCATATGATGCAACGGCTGATAGCCTCGTTGCGGCATCTGGGCACTCGCAGATTGACTCATGACAATGATCATCGCCATGAGGCTTGCCGTCCTGATTGCCATCGTGTTCATCCATTTCAAAGACTGGCCTGCCATCTGGCTTTCTCCGGTAAAGTGACTGTTGTCATCAGCACACCCAAATGTTCGTTTGCCGATTCACATCACATCGTGAGCGCACGTAGTGAGCGTATGAAAAATGGTCGCGATGAGCTTGTCTTTCATCGCGACCATCGTCTTGTCATCTCCCTTTTCGATCACGAATTCTGATCGACATCAATACTATTGTCCCTGACCACCATGCCAGGCAGGATAGGCCACTTCACCTTGCTTATAAACAGGATGTTTTTCTTCATACTGGATATAGCTGACAGGGTGAGGCAATGACAGGCCCGGATCATGCTTGACATCGATCAACATGTCTTTGACAGGCTTGCCAAGATCAACATGCGTGTTGTTGCGGATCGTGTGTGTTTGTAGTGAAGCAGGACCGCCATAAGGCAGGTGAGGTGGACCGGGAAGACCAATCGGTGTTGAGGTCCGCGGCATCCCCCAGGCAGGTGCATTCACACCGGCAATCTGATTGAAGGCTGGTCCACCCGGATAAGTTGGCCCACCCATGATCTGCGTACTTGGAACACCACTTTGTGCTCCGACATATCCGATTGCCATCGGCTCGGCAAACTGACCTTGAGCACCATCCATGTTGTAAGACGTCTGATGGACATCTCCAGCCTGGCCGTGCGCTGTGAGCGGAACCCCGCCACGCATCCCCATTTCGTAGTCTTTGTTACCAATACGAATGACGGCCATAATCGTTCCACGTCGATCAGCTTCTGCGACAGGATCAATTCCCGGGGCAAGTCGTGTTGAAACCAACGTTTCCACACCGGCAATTGCCAGCTCCTGAAACTTCGGCTCTGGGAGATAAATAACCTTGGTCACGAAATTGTTCGTGCGAACCTGTTCGAGATCTTCATCGGTGATTTGAACGGGCACACTGCTGTGCTCCAAAAATGCATCTGTTGTTGGGTGAGCAGGGTAGATTTCCAGTGTGGGATAAAATTCGATCCCTTCGTAACCTGGTATATTTGTCAGGTTCAAGCGATACACGCTCCCCTGAACGAAATCATAAATCGAAGGAGCAACCAGTTGGCTTTCTGCAAATCCTTCACCGATCTGCCAGCCAATATTCATCCCGTCTGGTCCCAGGAAGTGAATCTGAGACTTTCGCGACATGGCATTCGGGTACATCCCCGGACCACCATAACCATACCCCGGAGCAGGACACCCGCCAGGATAACCCGTCTGCATCATCATCCCGCCACCTGGAGGGGTCATCGGCGACATTACGGCTGGACCTGGTCCATCCACCATCGGGCCCGGATGTTGCAGCATTGCCGCCGGCGGAGCATGATACTCCCCTTTGTCAAAAATCTGCTGGCCGTCTGCAGCACACCCGACGCATACGCAGACGGTTGTTCCTAAAGCGAGAAAATAATATTTCGTCATGACCTGCCCTCTTCACTCCATTGTAAAGGCAGCTCAGGGAAACATTCCCCGCCGCTGCGAATCCTGATGTGGCTTGATATTGCAACAGGTTCACCAATCTTGTTGGTGAGAAAATCTCACACAAAAAAAGAGGTCGACCTGAAGACTGACTCTTTGCTAGTATCCCCGCGACACAAACGTCGAGCCTCCGCCCTATGCTCGATCCGAATCCCTCTCGCCGCGATTACGCAAACAATAGACATTCTGCAATCACCATAGTGGCAGCGATCTTTAATTATTGTTTCGGCCTAACTGGCGCCATTTCTTTGACAAATTCCTCATTTTCGGCAAAACATGAAAATTCATCCCATACTCTTTGTCCTGTCTACCCTGTTTATCTCATGCATATTTTCCATCATCATACTCCGTCCTGAGCTCTTGGCGCTCCAATCCCCCCCGTCAACAGCTCCCTCCCATGCCCCCGTGAGCCTGATTTCAGCGGAAACGACTACCAGTTCGCATCAGGTTCCCCCAGCCAGCTTCTCTGCAGCAACCCTCATCAAACCTGAGATCTCTCTACCGATCGCGATTGACTCAATCCCGACCCTGATCCGAGATGCACGCCTCCGCCTGATCAGTCAATCCAGTGTTTCCGCCGACCTCGTCCATACCTATTTCGCGCCTGATCGACGCGTCGTCGGTAGAGGCCGGTACTTGCAGGCCCCCCATATGAAGGTCAAATACACCCTCGAATTCCCTGATGAGCAGGGGACTGTCTTCCTTCAACAAATTTGCGACTCCCATATTCTTTGGACACACAAAGAGATCTCGCCGATTCCGGCGGACTGTCCCCCCGAAGAAAAATCGCAATACATCCGGATCACCCGTCGTAATGTGGAAAAGATCCTCGCCGAAGCCGGACTGCATGGACAATCGTCAAACATGCTCACGATCGAGCTAGGCCTGGGAGGGCTGACAGGCCTTCTGGCGTCACTGGAATCAAACATCGAATTCGCATCCATCCAGACACTCACCTGTCAAAATCGCCCCTGCCATGTCGCGTACGGAGAATGGAACCAGAAAGCATCCGACGCCTGGAACGAGCACAAATCCCATTTCCGTTCCACGATGTCAGTCTACCGCCCCTCGGCGGTCGAAATCTGGCTTGATCAGGAAACGCTCTTCCCTGCCAAAATCAATTATCTGCGGACAGACGCCAAACGCCCCCAACCGCTTCTAACCATCGAATTTGAACACGTCGAATTGGGACTGCCCATCTCTTCTGCTGAGTTTGACTATCAGCCCCCCGCCAACATCACCCCCACAGACACCACACGAGATTTCCTGAATTAAAGCATACAAACACTTATTCGTAATACGTACTGCCCTCACGCCAAGTAAGAAACATCAAAAAACGACCAAACTCCGCCACCCAGCCGCGTACAGCATACTCAGATCCCTGCATGGGTTGCATTTGCCACCACACGTTGACCTTAAGCCATAACAAAGGCTCCACATTTGGGCACCTGAGTCAACCTGACGCACCGCAACATTCCCCCAGACCCTTGATTTCCCGGCCACTTTGACAACAATCAGTTGGCCGTTTTATCATAGTCACCGTGCTGGAAAGTTTCTGATGTCTTCATCGCTCGTCCCACCGGCCTTCCTCTTTCATTATCGTTTTCCCGTCGCACGCAACGATGCCCTGTCCGCATCTTCATTTGATGCAGTCAACCTTGCATCCCCGCTTCCTGATCTCTCCACACTCTCAACACAACCCTCCTTTGCGACCGTCAGGATCAACTGGAACCTCCAGGGGCTGGCTGTTTCGATTTTCGTCAACCGTCAGAAAAAGGCCCTCCTCCCGCGATCGTCCTCCTCCAAACTCCTCGCCGATGAATGCGTTCGCTTGTGGATCGACACCCGCAACACACGCAATGTGCACCGCGCCACACGCTACTGTCAGATGATTGAAATCTTCCCCTTCGGTTCGACTCATAAATCATCAAAACCTGTCGCACGTCAAGCCTTCATCCCCAACGCCCGCGAAGATGCGCCTCAGCATGCTGGCCTCGAAATCCCCATCCATCTTGAGGCTCAGGAAGACAGCTATCTGACGACAGTTTGGCTCTCCAGCGAACTGCTTCATGGCTTTGATCCCCAACAACAGTCCGACATCAGCTTTTACTACGAAGTTGAAGACATCTTTTCAGGTCTTCAAACCCCTTTCGTCGGCCCCGAATTCCCTTATGAATATGACCCCAGCCTCTGGCTGACACTCGACCTCGTCAACTAATTCTTTGTCATTGTCATTATCTGATCGATCGACTCATGCCCCAACCTTCCGATCTCAAACTCTCGATGACCACCTTCCTGGCAATCTGCTTCATCGGCTTTGCAGCCATCGCCGTCATCGGCCTATCACTGATGCCAGCCACGTCACCACCATTGTCAGCCGAAACAATCATCACCACCTTCGAAGGAAACGGCGATCAGGCGACAGCAGAATTCACTGTCCAGGAAAATTGGGAAATCCGCTGGGAAGCCGACACCGACGAAAGCCTCGAAGCCATTGCCTGGCAAACCGCCGACAATCAAGGGAGTATGATCATGAAAATGCACCGCAGACCACTCAGAACGCAAGGACGCGTCAACATCGCTCCGCCGGGAACCTACCATCTCGAAGTCACCGGCATCGGCGACTGGAAAATGACCATCGTTCAGTTTTAAACGGCCCTCGTTTTTCCCAACAGGTCTCGCACGCTCTGAGTACTATCAAACAATCCTAACGGCGGCTCCGATGGAAGCAGCCTCACTACCCCAGATAAAACACCAGCAACATCATCAGCCAGATCACATCCAAAAAACGCCAGTACCAGCCTGCAAAATACACCTGCTCATACGATTCATGGTCATAGTGACCCTGATGAGCCCAACGCGTAACCAGTCCCAAATGCACGACACCCCCCAAAAAATGCAGCATATGCAACAGCACCATCACGAAGATCAATGCATACGACTTTAAATCTCCCTGCGCAACGCCGGCTGAAAATCCAGATTTCGCCAATAACATCTGCAGCATCGCAATCGTCTGGAGCACACAAAAGACGACCGCACATCCCATCGCCCAGCGGACCGTCTTCAAAAACAATGCCACCTTTTCCCGTTGGATCAGGGAAATCGCACGTTGCAATAAGTGGCTTCCCCAAAACAACACGACCGTACTGGGAAAGAGCAGCCACGGGAGGGCAGGGCGGATCGTCGCCTGATTATCCAGCACATGTTTCTTGATGACATAGGCCAGCAGCAGTGCTGCAAAAAACATCGCCAGTGACGCAATGAAAAAATAAAACCCTATTTCCAGACGACGTTTTCGGGGAGACGAGTTGAGCACAAAACGCACACTCTCTTCTTAAACAACCAACCACTCGACGATAACCCACGTCATCCCGGTCGAGTGTAAACCCAACAACGGACGCCCCGCTATTTCAAACCTTCTTCAACGCGAATTTCATCATACACGCGTTCCTGAACCTGAGAGTCATAACTCATTTTGTCCAGCAACGTAAAACCAATAAAGAGGGCGGCAAAAAACAAGGAGAAGGCCATGATCGCGGCATTGAATGGCTTATCGTGAATCATGTGCATAAAAAACAACACAACCAGACCCGCTTTCAAGGTCGCAATGCCCATCGAAACCGGCAACTCATATTCACCCAACGTCACGTTCGCGGATATCCACGTCGTTAAAAACGTCAAAAACAACAACGCAAAAAACACACCGAACAAAATCGGAATCGGCATCACATGCGCAAATCCATGATGTCCGTCCGCATGACCTTGATCGTGAGATGTGTGTTGAGCCATATTCAAAAAACCGTTTCAAAGGAAAGTTTATAAAGTCAAAAGCCAACGCTGATTGTCATACCTGATCGGCCAGTTAATCTTCAACAGGCTGTTAGTGAATCAGATACAGCAACGGGAATAAGTAAATCCAGATCAGGTCCACAAGGTGCCAATACAATCCAACATAGTCAACGGGACCGAAATATTGGCCATGAAACTCATTATTGACGGCACGAACAAGCAACCAGGTAATCGCAATCATCCCACCAATAATGTGAATGGCATGCAAGCCGGTCATGAAGTAGTAAATACTAAAAAAGACCGTCGCATTGCGAGGAATCTCTTCCTTCTGTTCAAAGGCATTGATTTGTGAATTCGTCGGATCACCTTTCACCATCGCCATCTCACTGGTCTGCGACGTCTTGGGATCTTCATGCTGCTCAGCCACGACTTCCGTTGCCAACTCTCCCGGACCTTCACCACTTTCATTCAGATGCGGGTCCGATGAAACATGAGCATCGTGCTCTCCCTCCTCATGACTTCCCGTATGCCCGGCGACCTCATGTCCATGCCCTTCAGAGGCATGATGAATGATCAGTCCGATCTGAATCCCAGCAGTGATGCCAACGATTGCAATTAACCCCGCGATACCCGTTGATCGAAGATTTCGTTGATTCATCCAATGCCCAAACAATGTCATTCCCAATGGAATCATCAGCGACCAATACCAGAAAATCGACACATACTTCAAATCTTCTTCCACACGGGCATCCAGCGTTTTCGGATCCGATTCCATACTCACATGCAACAGGTGAGACGCTTCAGCCCCTTCGCTACGTGCTTCTTTACCTAAATCCGTCGCAGTAACAAATGCACCCGTCCACAAAAGTCTTTTCTCAATTTTCTCAGTGTATTCAAACGTTTTGACACCCAGAAACAGCGCCGCACAAAATAGCGTTATCGCCAACAGATTCACCAGACCCCAGCGCTGTCCCAATTGCGCACAACGCACGGCCCACGCCATTGTCAAACTGCTGAACAGCAACACCCCGGTATTGATGGCTCCCAGAGATTTGTTCAAAAACTGGTGGGCATATTCAAAAATCTCCGGATGCATCGTCCGGTAAATTGTGTATGCCACAAACAGACCACTGAAAAACAGAATTTCAGTAATCAAAAACAACCACATCCCCAGCTTTCCAGCGTCAAATTGCTGTTCGGCTGATTCAAAATGGTGAGCAACATAGGATGGGTGATCATGATGATGATCAACATCAGAGTGGGCATCACCAGCAGGCTGTGCTTGTGTGGCAGTCGTCATCGAATCGTTCTTTTCGCGTGGAGTGATGTCAAAATAGTTTCCCGCCTGTCAAAACCCTAATCCTGTTTTAAAAGCGGGACTGGAAATTACATGTACTCAATCGAAGACTCAGTGAGCCATCCCCAGTTTGGGATCATGCTTGTATCCATCGAGTTGTGCATCATACACAAACTCTTCCATCGCATAAGGATCGCGACCCACGGGATCGTAATTGAAGTTATACAACGGCGGAGGTGACGTCGTTTGCCATTCCAATGTCGCGGAACCCCAAGGATTTTCCGGAGCTTTTTTACCTCGAAACAAAGAATACAACAATGTCAACAACGCAATCATCAAACCGACACCCAGCACATAAGCCCCAATTGTCGACATCACATGCAGACTCTGGAACTCTGGAACATAGTTGTAGTAACGTCGAGGCATCCCCCGGGTTCCTAAAATGAACTGTGGGAAAAACGTCAGGTTAAACCCGATGAAAACTACCAGACTGGAAATCTGGCCCCAGAATTCGTTGTACATCTTCCCAACCATCTTGGGCCACCAGTGAAACAGACCTCCCAAAAACGCAATCAGGGTTCCCCCCATCATCACATAGTGGAAGTGAGCCACCACAAAGTAGGTATCGTGCAAAGGCACATCGACAACCAGCGTCCCTAAAAACAATCCTGTCAGACCACCAATCGTAAACAGAAACATAAAACTCAAAGCATAACACATCGGCGTCGCCAGACTGATCGATCCACGATACAGCGTCGCCAACCAGTTGAAGACTTTGACAGCCGACGGAATCGCCACACTGAATGTCAACGCCGAGAAAATCACCGATGTCACTGCCGACTGGCTACTGACGAACATATGGTGTCCCCAGACCAGAAAGCCCAGTAACGCCAAGCCCACCGAACTAAAGGCGATGAAACGATATCCAAAAATATGACGCCGACTGTATGTCGAGATCAACTCACTGATCACACCCATCGCGGGCAAAATCATGATGTAAACGGCTGGATGCGAATAGAACCAGAAAAAGTGTTGGAACAACACCGGATCCCCACCCATTTTGGGATCAAAAATCCCCAGTCCCAAGGCCCGTTCAGCGATCAGCATCAGTAACGTGATCCCCAAAACCGGTGTGGCCAAAACCTGAATGACAGCCGTCGCATACAACGCCCACACAAACAGCGGCATCTTGAACCAGGTCATCCCCGGTGCCCGCATCGTATGGACCGTCACAATGAAGTTCAAACCTGTAAATATCGAGCTGAACCCCAGAATAAACGCACCAAACGTCGCCGCGATAACACTCGTGCTCGTCGTTGTGCTGTAAGGCGTATAGAACGTCCAACCGGTATCCAGACCTCCCGTCAGCAAGGCCAATACGAAAAAGATCGCCCCGCCGACCCACAAATAGAAACTCGCCAGATTCATCTGAGGGAACGCCACATCCTTGGTCCCCAGCATGATCGGCAACATAAAGTTACCCAATGATCCTGGAATACTTGGAATGATAAACAAGAACGTCATGATCGCACCGTGGAGCGTAAACATCTGGTTGTACCACTGCGCGCTCATGATGGTCTCTTTTGGCGTCAGCAGTTCTGTCCGCAACAGGAGGGC
Source organism: Planctomycetaceae bacterium (assembly GCA_041753175.1). Classification (GTDB taxonomy): domain Bacteria; phylum Planctomycetota; class Planctomycetia; order Planctomycetales; family Planctomycetaceae; genus SXPC01. Next base: position 2,427 of record JBGSVC010000574.1, on the reverse strand, counting down.
AAAAAATCCCCCCAATGCAAACGCCCCCATCACACCCACCAGGTACATAATCCCGATACGCTTGTGGTCGAGAGTAAACACCCAAGACGAGATACCACTCGAACAATGCAGATAATCAGGCTCCACCCTGTGGGCAGGGTGTGTCATCGTCGACGTCGTTACAATTTCAGTTGCCATCTCTAACTCCTATCGTTCACCGCAGTGAGCGAATGTTGGGATCTGTATATCACAAACAACGTGATCTCTCGACGTTGGTTATTTCTCGTTATTGGCCAGACTTTTGATCAACGCAATCATCGCGTCAATTTCGACATCTTTGATCTGACCCTGATAAGAAGGCATGTTGCCATAGCCACCACGTTTTTTCGCATTCGGATTCAAGATCGATTCCCGAATATAATTCTCGTCGGCTTTGACTTCACTTCCATCGCTCAACGCGATGTTGCCCCCTTCTTTCATCGCCTTGGACAACAGCAACCAGGGTGGGCCGCCGTTGGCAATCTTCTGATCGTTGAGCAGGTGACACCCGGCACACCCCTTGGCTGTATACAAATACAAACCTGCCTTCACGGGATCGTAATTTCCATTCTCATCTTTAGCTTCACGACGATTCGTAATGTCTGACGCGTACGTCAGCCATTCGTCAAAACCCATGTGCAGATACACCTCTTTATCGCCATTTTCATCAGACTGCCCGGGATGCACAATACACTTACAGATCATATCCGAGTGGCCCCGCCCACAATATTCAGTACAAAACAGGTGTTGTTGACCGGCCTTAAGTGCTTCAAACCAGGCATAAGTATAACGTCCCGGAACAACATCCATTTTGATCCGCATCGTCGGGATGAACAGACTGTGGATCACATCATCTGAGCGCATCGTCAGTTTTACGGGTTTACCAACGGGCACATGCAAATCAGGGTCACTATACCCGTTGGGATATTCAAAGGCCCAGTTCCATTTCTTGGCCACCACCTTAATTTCATAGGCATTTTCTGGCAGAGTCCGCATATCGACGTAGCCCGCAAAACCCCGGGCAAACATGATCACCAGCAAAAACGAGGGAACCACGGTCCAGAAAATCTCCAGCGGCGTGTTGTGTGTCGGAGCACGCAGAAGTTTGTCGTTGTTTGACCGTCGCCGGTAGATCACCATGAAATACAGCATCAGCGCCACAATGAGCACAAAGAAAAAGATGCTGACCCACATGATAAAATTGAACGCGCCATCAACGGCCGGCCCAAATGTTGAATTGGATTCCGGAAACATCCCCCAGTTCACCCATTTAGGAACCAGAGGACCATCTTCTGCAAGAATCAGATTGATCGCATTCATGAGGAAAACCTGTCAAACACGTCCCATCGGGAGGTTATTATAAATAGTTGCAAACAAAGAGGATCTCTGTTTGCTCATTATTCGTTAAACAAAATCAACTCACCGTCAGCACTTATCGGGGAGCACTCACGGTTGTTGAATCAAAAACAGAAACGTTGTTCGGGAGAATCTCACGGGAGCGCATTTTTTGTCGGGCTTGTGTGAGCTTGATGAGTCGATGGCTATACCACGCTAACCCTGCCGCACAGCACACAAATAAAACAACCCCCACTCGCAACACGATCCACGCCTCGGCGGTGTAAACGCCCACCGAAGCATCGTAATAAAAACAGGACATCACGAAATTAAAGGCCGACTCAGATTCCGCTTTTGTCGCAATCTTGCCAGCTCTGGCATCATCTAACCAGGATTGTAGTGTGGTCGCGTCGTAGTTGACGCCGTAGACGTAACGTGAAATATAACCCTCGGGAGTTGCAATGATAAACACCGCCGGATGGGCATACTCCTGTCGACTGGCCACAAATTCATATTTGATTCCCAAGGCATTCGCCAGACGAGTAATGCCAGTACTCCGTCCTGCAAGAAAATTCCAAGAGTCTTCACCGACAGCATGTTGATCCATCTGCAAATAACGCTGTTTGGAAACTTTGGTGTCAACAACCGATTCATTTGGATCAAGACTGACGCTGACCACCACAAAATCCTGCCCCGCCCGAAATGTCATCGCGTCAAACGTGTTGACCATCCCACTTAACTGCGTGCCGCACAACAGCGGGCATTTTGAATAATTCATGGACAGGATGACCGGTCGACCTTCGCGAAAATAATCTCCCAGTTTGACGATCTGTTCTTTCTCATTCAGAAAGCCCTGATCAAGCGGCAGATATTCACCCAACAATTCGGTCACACCAGACTGGGGCAGGGGACGGGCGTAGTCGGTCGCAGGGTCAGCCAGCACGTCACGTGACATGCTCACTGCCAGACATCCGAATACAATAATAAGTCCCACCCACCGTCGTAACATTAAGTTCCTGTCTACCCCTCTTAACTGATGTCGAATGTCACCAGATCTCTAAGTATTCAAAACGC
>JBGSVC010000573.1:0-7730 GCA_041753175.1 Planctomycetaceae bacterium | reverse complement strand
AATCATCTTGTTGTATTCTTCCCATTGAGCAAAACAGTTATCTGCGGCATGGACAGTAACAAATCCACCCCCTTCTGCTACGAATTTTTCAAGGGCTTTTTGCGTTGATTCAGGCCAATCAGCGGCGTTGAATCCAAAATTGGAGACGACAACATCGTAATCTTCAAAGTTGGGTGTAAAGTCAGGATCTGTCTTTGGCTTGGGGAGGTTTTGCGTCGGTGGGGTTCCAGCCATTGGCAGGAATTCTGATTCGCGTTCGGCTTGCCAAGTGAAACGGGTGCGTTCAATACTGACTTCAAAGAGACCCGTTTCCTGCAGGTATTTACGCATCATGATCGTGGATTTTGGCCAGACAACGTGGTTGTTTTGTCCATCAATGATCAGGACTTTGATCTTGGCATCTGATTGATTGCACAGTCCAAAGATCACGAACAAACAAAAAGCAAACTTGAGCAATTTCATAAACACTCCCAAATAATAAAAATCAACGTGTGTGAATCGTAGTTGAGCATGATCAACCTTAAGTGATCATGCCTAAAGTCGGTTGAATGAAAAAAAACAGATCCTGATCGGTTTACTCATCATGCCAAGGAATGTAGATATTATCAACTTTGTACTTGAATGGTTCAAAAAATCCGCACAAACTGCAAGCAACAACCAGGTCAGATCACCAATTGCTTCCACAAAGTGCGCCCCAAACAGGAGAACAGCGAAAGATGAACAAGGTTTTTTGGAGAATAGCGTTCGGTGTATTCTTGTTGTGCGGCCAACTTAGCAGTGTCGATGGACAGAGCATCGAAAACGTCACCATCAATGACGTTGAACAAGGATTCCGACACCCTCCTGTCTCTTCTCGTCCGGAAACCTGGTTTCATCTGATCGGTGGGAACGTGAGTCGTGAAGGTCTGACCAAAGACCTGGAAGCCGTCTCGGCAGCGGGATTGCGGGGGATCCAGTTGTTTCATGGAAGTGGTCGAGAATGGCCGGGGGTGAAACCTCAGATTACCTGCTTAAGCCCCACCTGGGATGACATGATCGCTCATGTTGCTAACGAAACTCAGCGATTGGGTTTGGAATTCACGATGCAGAATTGTCCGGGATGGGCGATGTCTGGGGGACCGTGGATCACACCTGATCAATCAATGCGACATCTCATTGTCAGTCGAGAGGCCTTTCTGGGCGGGCAGAAAATCAATCTGCCGTTGGCGAAACCTGAACCACACAAAGAAGAGTGGAGAGATTATCGGGAGATTGCTGTCCTAGGATTCCCGACTCCTTTGGGCGATTCAGGAGTGTGGCTGAAACCGACTTCATTTGTCAGCAATCTCAAGGATGCAGACTGGAAAGGACTTTTTGACGAAAAACAGATCACTATCAAAATCCCTGAAGTCAAACGCTTGAAAGATACCGAATCGAATTGGCTCGAAGTCTCATTTGAACAACCCGTAACACTGCGAAGTATTGAGCTTCCACCGATTGAGCATCTCATGGCACGTCGCAATTTTGATCCTGCAGCGCAGATTTATATTCAAGTGCCAGAAGGAGATACATGGAAAGAATTGGTGTGTCATCTAGTCCCCCGAGGTAATTGGCAAGATCGGTTGCCAGAATATCCGTTTGTCATCAGCGTGCCCGATGCGGTCTCGTCAAAGTATCGCATTGTATTCCGAAACAAATATCCTCTGGAAATCACCCAGCTTCGATTTTCAACAACCGCGCGTCTACAAGATTGGCGAGGTCAGGCAGGGTATGCGTTGCGGAGTCTGGAACGCGGACTGACGATTAATCACGCGCCTGAAGCATGGGTGAAAAGTGATGCGATCCGCGACCTGACATCATTCGTCAATGAAGAGGGAGTCCTCAATTGGGACGCGCCCGCAGGCGACTGGACGGTCTTGCGATTTGGTCACGTCAATACTGGTGCCAAGAACAAACCCGCACCTCCAGAAGCAACAGGGTTCGAATGCGACAAGCTTTCTCCCGAGGGGGCGCAACAACATTTTACCGGCTACATCGGACGACTCTCGGCACCCGGCGGACCTGCCGATGGGGGACGTCTCAAAGGGATGGTGATCGACAGTTGGGAATGTTATACCCAAACGTGGACACCGAAAATGGAAGACGAGTTTGCGCGCAGACGCGGATACGAATTGCGTAGCTGGTTGCCTGCATTGGCCGGGTATGTCGTGCAGGATCAACAAACCAGTGAACGATTTTTAAGAGACTGGCGCGCGACAATCAGCGATCTGATCACAGAAAACTATTACGGACGTCTGGCATCTTTGGGACGCCAGCGCGGGATGAAGCTGTCGTTTGAAACATCGATTGGAGATGTTTCGCCGGGAGATATTCTGGAGTATTTCAAAGGGGCCGATATTCCGATGTGCGAATTCTGGCATCCCAACGATCCGCATGTGGGGGGATTAGAAACCAAACCCATTGCCCCGACAGTTTCAGCAGGTCATATCTACGATAAGAGACGCATCGCCGCCGAGTCTTTCACAAATGCACCCGTCAACTGGGGTGATCATCCGTTTGCACTCAAGAATTTTGCAGATCGAAATTTTGCTCTGGGAGTCACACATCTGGTTTTTCATACGTATACGCACAATCCACTTGATCATGTTCCTGGCACAACGTTCGGTGGACGAATTGGGACAGCGTTCATTCGGGGACAAACCTGGTGGGACCATATGCCTGCGTTCACGGAATATTTATCGCGCTGTCAGTTTGTTCTTGAGCAAGGAAATCCGGTCTCGGATGTGTTGTGGTATCTGGGAGATGATCTGGATCACAAACCCCGACAGGACACGCCATTCCCCGAGGGCTTTCACTTTGACTATGTCAATCATGATGCGCTGCTGAATTGCATTTCAGTCAGGGACGGGAATCTGATCACACAGGGTGGTACATCGTGGAAGGTACTCTGGTTGCCTGAACAACAAAATGCCCGCTTAACGCCACAGACACTCAACCGCCTCAAACAATTAATCATGGCCGGTGCCAAGGTCGTGGGAAGTCGCCCGAAGCTGAATCCCTCTCTGACCGGTGGGGCCGCCTCAGAGAAAGAATTTACAAATTTAGTCCACGAACTCTGGGGTAAGAAGCCCACACAGAACGGCGAACGCATTCTGGGAAAAGGCCGATTGATCTGGGGAGACGACCTAGCCTCTGCGTTAGGGCGCTTGGGTCTGACACCTGATCTCACAGGCACAACTTCAGCGACCTGGTGTCATCGACGATCCAACGAAACGGACATCTATTTTATCGCTGCAGATCGTGTGGCTCCGTTGTCCGCCAATCTTCATTTTCGAGCACACGGAAGGCCTGAATTCTGGGATCCGCTGACAGGCGAAACCAGACCGCTCACGATCTTTCATCGGACTGACTCAGGTACGTCGATTCCCATCAATTTGCCTGCAGCAGGATCGGTCTTTGTCGTCTTTCGGCCTGACACGACTGCGCCTGTATTTCATAAGATCACATGGAATGGGTCTACAGTGATCGATGCTGCCGACACTCACCAAATAGATACACAGCCGCCGTTTCCACACCTGGGATTGCCTGTCAATGCTGAGATTCAACCTTGGATTTCGCCAGCAGATCTGCGTCCTGAATTACTCGGTTCGGGAAACCGAATGCTGGCTTGGGAAGATGGCGATTACGAATTGCAAGGTGTCAATAACCAGAGTGTTTCTGTCAACATAACGGGGACCAGAATCTGGGAACTGAAGAACGGATGGACATTGACCTTTCCTACAGGATGGGACACACCCGCGTCCATCGAGCTGGATCGCTCAACACCCTGGTCAACTCTGGAAGACGATGCGGTTCGTCATTTTTCCGGAACCGCCGTCTACTCGACGAAGTTTTCCCTGGACGCCATTGACTCCGATGAACAGTTGCTTCTGGATTTGGGACGAGTTGGAGTGATTGCTCAGGTGCGATTGAACGGGCAGGATCTGGGGACCCTGTGGACTGCTCCCTACCGCGTTGATGTCACACACGCCGCTCACGCGGGTGAAAACAAGCTGGAGATTGCAGTCACAAACACATGGCACAACAGGCTCGCTTTTGAAGAGCGGCTACCTGAATCACAGCGCAAAACGTGGACTTACAGCCCTCCTGGTCCTGATGCAGAAATACTGTTTTCTGGATTAAGTGAGAACGTCACGCTCAATCTGGGAAAAGTCGTCGAGTTGCCTGTGACAAACATCTCGGTTCAGCATCGTGATCCTCCGAAGTCAGCCAGGCCTCGTCTGATTGTCCTGGCCGATATGGGCAATGAACCCGATGAAATGCAGCAGATTTTTCATCTTCTGATGTGTTCCAATGAACTCGACCTGGAAGGATTGATTGCTGTCACAGGCAAGCATCTGCGTCCAGAAGATAAGCGCCCTTATCGACAGACATTGCATCCAGAGCTTATTCACGAACTCATTAATGGGTATCAGAAAGTCTTTCCCCAACTGCAAAAACACGCCCAAGGGTGGCCTGAGCCTGAGTATTTGCGAACAATCGTGGCGAGTGGTCAGGCCGGATATGGGATCGGGGATGTAGGATCAGGCAAGTCCAGCCCGGGATCAGAACTGATCTTGAAGTCTGCAACTCAGGAAGATCACCGGCCACTCCATATTGTCATCAATGCTGGCGCTAATACGTTGGCACAGGCACTTTTTGATTATCGCGCCACCCATTCTGTTGAGCAAACTCAACACCTGATTTCGAAATTACGCATCTACGATAATCAGGCACAGGATCATTCCGGGGCATGGATCTGTCATGAGTTTCCCGAAATCCATTGGGTCCGAAGCTTGAACCAGACACGCGCCTACGGTGGCCCCGATAATAAAGACGTTGGACCTCATGTCTGGCAACCTTATCCCCCGACATGTGAAGGCCAGGATCAATGGGCCGTTGAGCATATTCGCACTAATCATGGAGCATTTGGAGAGATTTATCCACAGCGAACGATTTTTAGTCCGGAACTGCATTTTATTGAAGGTGGAGGCACGATCCCATGGATGGGTTTAATTCCCAAAGGCCTCAATGATCCTTCCGAACAGACATGGGGAGGATGGAGCGGACGATATTCTATCGCCAAAGTCAACAACCCGTTTGCCAGATATAAGGATGTCGCTGCCGAAGAAAAACAATACGCTCCCTTTCACATGTATGTGGACGCCAAGGATGAGGAAACATGGACAAATCATATCGACGGCAAGACTTGGACAGGAGCGTGTGTCCCGGTCTTTCGCTGGCGAGAGGCGATGTGGAACGATTTCCAGGCGCGGATGGATTGGTGTATTAAACCTTATGACGAAGCCAACCACCCTCCCCTGGCTGCAGTCAATGGTGATCACAGTGATGAGATTATGAAACTGACCGCGCGTCCCGGGGAAACATTGACGTTCACTGCGCAAGGTTCGACAGATCCTGATTCTGATCCCCTGCAGTATCAGTGGCGGATTTACTCTCAAGCCGGTAACCGACCGTACGGAAAAGCCCTGACCATTGAAAATAGTGATCGCGAGGAGATAAAGTTAACAGCACCACAAGATGCCACCGGCAAGGAATTGCATTTGATCCTGGAAGTCCGGGATCAGAATTCCATCGTAACTCTTAGGGATTATCGTCGCGTAATTATCGATGTCCTCCCATGAGCAGACTCAGGAAGATAGGTCATGTCGTCGAGAAACGAATCTCAACATCATGACCTATTTCTTCATGACCAAATGACGTTAACAAATTCTGCAGGTATGGTCAGGAACCTCATGAGTGAGACGATCACCGAATGGACTTTTTCCCGTGAGCAAATCGGGGATGTCCAGAGTCGAAAGTTGCGAAGACTGATCGAAGAAGTTGGCATTCGCAATCCATTTTGGAAGAAACGCTTTGAGGACCGCGGAATCCTCGCTTCATCGATCAGTTCTATTGATGATCTTGAGCAGATCGGCTTTTTGACCAAACACGAGATCGTCGCCGACGCAACTCAACATAGCCTGTATGGGAGCAACTTGACCTATCCATTAAGTGAATATTCCCGATTTCATCAAACGTCGGGAACCACAGGACGACCTCTAGTGTGGATGGATACCCGTCAGAGCTGGTCATGGTTTATGGAGTGCTGGAAGCTCATTTACCATGCCGCCGGGGTGACGTCGGAAGATCGATTTTGCTTCCCCTTCTCGTTTGGTCCGTTTATCGGTTTTTGGGCTGGTTTTGAGGGAGCCACACAGTTTGGAAATCTTGTCATTCCTGCAGGAGGATTGACAACAACGGCACGATTGCGATTGATCCTCGATCATCAGGTGAGTGTCGTTTGTTGCACCCCGACATATGCATTAAGGATGGCAGAAGTCGCAATCACTGAGGGAATCGATATCGCCAGTTCGCATGTTCGTCTGGTGATTGTCGCGGGCGAACCCGGTGGAAGCGTCCCCTCGATTCGAGCACGGATCGAACAGGCTTGGCAGGCACGCGTCATCGACCATTGGGGGATGACAGAAATTGGATCCCTGGGAGTCGAAGCAGCAGACGATCCGGGGAACGTAACCATCCTGGAAACACAATGCATCCCGGAGATCATCCATCCTGCCACACTCCAACCCGTTTCTCAGGGAGAGGTGGGGGAACTCGTGATAACAAACCTGGGCCGCTGGGGAAATCCGTTGCTCCGATATCGTACTGGTGATCTGGTCAAAGGGACGTACAGCCAGGGTCCCTCTGGATGCAACTTCCTGAGATTGGAAGGAGGAGTCTTAGGCCGCGTCGACGATATGGTCACAATCCGCGGAAACAATGTCTATCCTTCCAGTGTCGAAGCTGTCTTGCGGGAATTTCCTGATGTCATCGAATATCGCATGACAGTGGAACCTCAACGTGGGATGAAACAGATGCGTATCGAATTGGAATTCTCCGCTGAAATTGATGAGTCCAGAAAAAAGGGACTCACAAAAAACCTGTTCGCAACCATCAAAGACCGATTGAACTTCCAACCTGAGTTGGAAGTGGTGGAGGCGCATTCACTTCCTCGATTCGAGATGAAAGGGCGTCGACTCGTTCGCAAGGATTTATGATGTCACCCAAACAAACCGCAAGTGAGAATCTTTTGCCCATCTGAAAGACATGGAAGGGATGACAAATCCGAAGTTGACACTCCCCCGGCCCATTCAATTGGGATGGAAGTTTTTGAAAATTGTTTGGCCCCTTCCCTACACACTCTGGGGGTTGTTCGTAGGGGGGACGGGATTGCTCTTTGGAGGCAAATGCCAGTTTCGCCAAGGTGTCGTTGAGTTTTATGGCGGTGGCACAAAATGGTTTGTCTGCCATCTGCTGCCGATGGGGCCGGACATTCTCGCAGTCACGCTGGGGCATGTCGTGCTGGCGCAATCGTCTGTCGGGCTCGACATCTCCCGCGCCCATGAACGGGTCCATGTTCGACAGTATGAGCGCTGGGGGATCTTCTTTATCCCGGCTTATCTGGGATGCTCCGTCTACCAATGGCTCAAGGGCAAACGCCCCTATCGAGACAACCCCTTCGAAGTCGAGGCGTATGGACAAAGGTAAACAATGCACCATTCTTCAGGCAACCACCTGCTTCCCTGAACAATCCTCAAGCGTTAAGATGCTCACTAGACTCTTCTAATCGTCTCGAAGGGTTTCTGGTCACATGTCATTCGTATGCAAGGATGCTCAGATGAAGGTTGTGGGGATCATTCCAGCTCGGC
>JBGSVC010000572.1:0-2526 GCA_041753175.1 Planctomycetaceae bacterium | reverse complement strand
TTTCTCCATGAGCTGAATCAGCCAGTGTTTATCCGGGTCAGGAATCAATGCACTGACTATGATCAACGCAATCGGCAACCACACAATCGGCGAAACAGGTTTGAATAGAGCAATGAACGGAGTCATCGCCGCCATAAACGTGCTGCTCAATCCACAAAGCACTCCAATCGGAATCGCAATCAACGATGCCAACACAAATCCAGCAAACACACAGGCAAGGCTGCGCAATGTCTGGGCAGGAAGCGTCATCGCTCCGGCATACTTCGAACTCCTCACCGTCTCTTGCTTCTCTTCCGTTTTGACGATCCGATTCGCCAGACCCAGTGTGTTGGCTCCCGTGGCTTCCGTATACTCAGATTCCAATGCAGCTAATTCCGCGTCCACTTCCCCGACCTTGACCTCGCGATTCTGAGTCGTCAGCAGTTCTTTCTTTTTCTCCAGATAAATCATCTCCTCAACCACGAACGTCTGGTCTTTGAGAGCAAGACGATAAGGGCCATATTTCACAGCCAATTCCCGATCAAGTTTCTCTTTGACAACACTAAGCCTGGCTTCATTGGCCGTTTTCAAATCAGCATAAGCGTTCATCCCCTCCACCACAGCCTGTCGTTGCTCCGCAGTGCTCTCTTCAGAAATGGCGGCCGCCAACTCTTTGACTTCTTCCAGCTTGGCTTTTTCCTCGGCAGAAAGTTTCTCTCTCAATTCATCGTATTGACGCTGAGTCTTCGCTGTAGACTCACTTCGAAACTCCGCACTTTTGGTTTCCAGCTCTACCACCTTGGCGTCCACATCAGTTTTCAGACCCACAAGCTCCAGGAGCCTCTTTTCGACAGCAGCAACCTCAGCTTCACGTTGCTTTCCGGTCATTTCATAAGCGGCTTTCTTGTCGTTTTCACGACCATGAAACCTCATGATCCCTAGAAAGGCATCCCACACAACTCCCGGCGATGGAACTTCTCCCGAGCGTGTTTTTACCTTTGGAGCCATCCACGACCAGCCAATCACAAACACAATCACCGCCAAAATCGGCACTAAAATAAACTGGCCAATCTTCCTGACCTGCAGCGCCGGCTCTTCCAGATAGCACAACCGCACAACCGGTTCCAGAAACGTCAAACCGCTCACATTGATGATTTTTAGCAGTGTGTATTTCACTCTTGCCCCAAACTAAATTACGAATTTCTAGTCATCCACTCACGACTCCAGGGAGAAGCAACCCACATCACGCGGCTTGCTCCTCCCGAGGAGAACACTGTCACAATGAAATCCTTTTAATCAACAACCTCTCACACATCCCCAACACTACTTCGGATCCTTGTTGCCAATCGTGTGTGAGTTCAGATATCCGATCGGGTCACGTCCGTCATATTTGATGCCATCAATGAAGTCTGTGGTCGCAGGCTTATAACCATCGGTATCCCACGGCACTTCAGACTTGGCAATCTTGCCTTCATCCATCAGCATCTTTGCTGCCGTCAAATAAACATCTGGTTTGTAAACTTCCTTCGCTGTATCGTGATACCACTGGGCGGGCTTAGCTTCATTGATCTGTCCCCACCGTCGCATCTGTGTCAAGAACCACACACCATCGCTATACCAGGGGTAAGTGCAGTCGTATTTGAAGAAGACGTTGAAGTCTGGCATCAAACGCTTGTCACTCTTCTGAAACAAAAAGTATCCCGTCATCGAGTTCTTGATCACGTCATAATCTGCACCCACATAATTCGGTCGCGACAAAATTCGCGCCGCTTCTTCACGATTCACCAAATTCCCCTGGGCATCGGTTTCATCCAGCCATTTTCCCGCACGAATCAATGCCTTGACCAACGCAATATGTGTGTGGGGATTTTGATCGGCCCAGGCCTTCGAGACCCCAAACACCTTTTCAGGATTGTTCTTCCAGATATCGTAGTTCGTCGTGACTGGAACACCGATCCCCTTGATCACTGCCTGTTGATTCCACGGCTCGCCGACACAGTATCCCTGAATGTTTCCAGCTTCCAACGTCGCAGGCATCATCGGAGGAGGTGTGACTGACAACTCCACCATCGCATCCACGCGGCCCCCTGCAGGATCTGCATCCGTATACATCCCCGGATGAATTCCCGCCGCCGCCAGCCAGTAACGCAACTCGTAATTGTGTGTCGAAGTCGGGAACACCATCCCCATCTGCAACTTCTCACCCAATGCCAACTTCTCTTCAATAACAGGTTTGAGTGCATCAGCCTTGATCGGATGTTTCGGCGTCGGCGTATTCAAGGAGGGATCTGCTTTTTGCATCTCGCTCCAGACTGAATTGGAAACCGTTATCCCGTTTCCATTCAAATCCATCGTAAAGGCAGTCACGATGTGAGCCTTTGTCCCATAGCCAATCGTCGCAGCAATCGGCTGACCGGAAAGCATATGCGCACCATCCAGATTTCCGCTGATCACATTGTCCAACAGCGTTTTCCAGTTCGGCTGGGCAATCACATCCACCTGCAAACCTTCGTCGGTGAAAAAGCCCTTCTCTTTGGCAATCACAAT
>JBGSVC010000571.1:0-4374 GCA_041753175.1 Planctomycetaceae bacterium | reverse complement strand
TGTGCAGCAGCAAAACGATCCATTGAACTGATCGGCAGCGATCAAACTCGACGACACAGGTTGTTACAGAATTCAGGGTGGATGCGAAGTCAGCTTGCTTCGGCAGGCCTGGAGTTGCCAGGAGAAGCCGATTCGCCTATCGTCCCAATAATTTACGGTGATGAAAAAGCCGCTCAGCAAGCTCAAAATGAGTTGGTAAAAGCCGGTGTTTTCGTGGGGTGTGTCCGCCCTCCGACAGTCCCCGCGGGCAGTTCACGACTCAGGTTAACGATGAGTAGTGAATTGTCTGAGACGCAGTTGGACGCCGTCTGCAACGCAGTCCTGAGGATTTGTGTTCCTGGAAAGACATCAATACTCAAACAACGGGCTTATGAGCGGACCATCGAGTCGCAAGATTTAGACAACCAGAGATGTCAGGGAAATGAGTGAAAGACGAATCGACGCCTTCAGTGCCAATGCCCCCGTCCCAAAATCATGAAGGACGCTGGCGCGGCTTGTATCCATTTGAACCACGAGGACTGTCGATAGGGGGACACCTCCTGAGTTATCTGGATGAAGGGAAAGGCCAGCCGATTCTGTTCGTGCATGGCAATCCGACCTGGAGTTTTGCCTGGCGGGAGTTCGTCAAGTCGTTTCGCGCGACGCATCGATGTATTGCCGTCGATCATCTGGGATGTGGACTGTCAGACAAACCGGAGAATTATGATTATTGTCTGGAGAATCATATTTCCAATTTGGTCAAACTTGTCGAAACGCTGGATCTTCATGAGATCACGCTGGTGGTGCATGATTGGGGAGGAGCGATTGGCTTGGGCGCGTTGGGACGCCAGCCCAAGCGGTTTGCCAAAGTTGTGATTACAAACACAGCGGCGTTCCCGAGTCCTCATATTCCGCTGCGAATCGCCGCTTGTCGTCTGCCGGTATTGGGAACCATCGGGGTGCGTGGCATGAACTTGTTCGCGGGGATGGCCACAACGATGGCAACTGAGCGTGCAGAGGGACTGTCACCTGAGGTGAAAGCAGGGTATCTGGCGCCTTATCATGGATGGAAGAATAGAGTCGCGATCGACCGGTTCGTCAAAGACATTCCGATGTCGCCGCATCATCGCAGTTATAAAACGCTCAAGGAGGTGGAAGGAGCGTTGGAAGTCGTGAAAACTCTGCCGACGTTGATTATGTGGGGTATGAAGGACTGGTGCTTTAGTCCCTGGTTTTATCAGCAGTTTTGTCAGCGACTGCCTCAGGCCAGAAAAGTCGAATTTGGGCATGCAGGGCATTATCTCTTTGAAGATGCCTGCGAAGAAATGTTAGCAGAAATGCGACTGTTTTTGTCGAGGTAGGCTGGTGAGCAGGGATCAGTCGCGTGAGTAAATGGGACGATTGACTCCTGAAATCGCGGTGCGCTTTGTTCTGGTCAGAGCGAAATACGAGTGGAAGTTTTTCCCGTGACTGAGAACATCCGGTTGATTGGCTTGAGTTTAGGCTCGTTCATCCGTTACTCTGCTTTGTCATGGAAGATGCTGCTTGTGAGAACATGTTCGTGATCACAGAACTGGTGCAGCTTGGAACGAGAATTTCATCGATCGGTTGTGAACGTCGCGCAGATTCGTGGATCTTCAGTCGGCAGGGAGAGTGTTTGTGAGCGGATTATCATCACTGGCGGACAATCAGGAAGCAATCCCTTATTCAGAGGAGTGGTACTCAGGGTTAAAACGAGTATTGGGAGACGCTGCATGCAAGCAATTGGGCTTTTTTTCCATCCCGCGGGAGATGAGGCTGTCGGTTGTCATTCCGGTGTATAATGAGCGGGAAACGCTCATGAATTTATTGCAGAAGGTCAAGGATGTCCCGGTCAGAAAACAGATCGTACTTGTGGACGATTGCAGCAAAGACGGGACGACAGAAATCCTCAAACAATTGGCCAGGGAAGCTGAACATGCGCCCGAAGAATTCAACCAGATCAAGGTGATGTTTCACCCCGTCAATCGAGGCAAAGGAGCTGCTTTAAGAACGGGATTTGAAGCTGCCGATGGGGATATTGTGATTATTCAGGATGCCGATCTGGAGTATGACCCAAGTGAATACCCACGCCTGATTCAGCCGATCGTTGAGGGGAAAGCCGATGTTGTGTATGGAAGCCGATTTTTGGGCGATCATCCACATCGGGTGTTGTATTATTGGCACTATCTGGGGAATAAGTTTTTGACGCTCTTGTCGAATTGTTTTACGAATCTGAATCTGACGGATATGGAGACCTGTTACAAGGTCTTTAAAAAGGATGTCATCAAAACAATTCTCCCCAAATTACAGCAGGATCGCTTTGGTTTTGAACCCGAGATTACCGCCCGGTTGGCTCGTCGGCGTTATCGGATCTATGAACTGAGTTGCAGTTACGATGGCCGGACTTACGATCAGGGAAAGAAGATCGGCTGGCGTGATGGGTTGAAAGCATTGTGGTGTATCATCCGTTATGGTCTGGCAGACTGATTGCGAACGACGTCATGGGCTGAGATTGATGCCAGTCATAGGTTTAGTTACACAATTATTGACCGAGCTCAGTCCAGACAAACTCTGCAATCAGGTCTAAAGTTTCGCAAAAGCGATCAGCTATCCATAGCATGTGAGGTTTGAGACACTATTATTTCCTTGAAGTCGACTTTCGTTTTTTTGTGGCTTTGATTGATGTCATACCTTGCACGAAATCTCCCTTGAAAGAGAGGGAATCAGACAAGGTTTTAATACGAACGTAAATTTATGGATTTGAATCAACCCCTTTATACTTCGGACTTTTCGCACATGGATTCCGAAGACAAACCGACACCACCAAAAAAGAAAAAAGCTGGTCCGGGAACTAGTGGTGAACCATCCGGTGGGAATCGGTCCGGCATGTTTGTGCTGATTGGGGTGGTGTTGTTGATCTTTGCGTTGATTTCAATCCAGGATGGATGGGGTGGTGGCAATCAGGTCGAATACAGTTTCTTTCTGCAGCAGATGAAGTCGGGGAATGTGAAGTCTCCGGTGATCGTCAATGGTAATACGATTCGTGGTGAGTGGGTCAAGACGCCTGAGAGCGGAGATCCCGATCGGCAACTGTCTGAAGAATTCACCAGCGTCTTGGATACCCGTCTGGATTACGGAACATTGCAAAAAACGTTGATCGAGAATGAAGTCGACTTTCGCTATATCGACAGCACAATCGGCCTGGGCATGCAAATGCTTTTGTGGTTTGTCGGATTGATCCTCGTCATGGTGATTTTCGTGGCGATCATGCGGCGATCCTCTGATCCGATGGGTCCGGGGATGTTTGGGAATTTCGTGCGTAGCCCGGCCCGGTTGTTTCGACCTGCGGATCAGAAAACGACCTTTGATGATGTCGCCGGCATGGAACAACCGAAAGCGGAACTGCAGGAGATTGTCGAGTTTTTGAAAAACCCTGCAAAATTTCAGCGGTTAGGGGCTGAGATTCCCAAGGGAGTTTTGATGATGGGATCACCGGGAACCGGCAAGACGCTTCTTGCGCGGGCGACCGCGGGGGAAGCAGATGTCCCGTTTTTCTCAGTGAACGGATCGGAGTTCATTCAAATGTTTGTGGGGGTTGGGGCTTCTCGTGTCAGAGATCTTTTCCGCAGTGCCAAGGAAGTTTCGCCCTGTCTGATCTTCATTGATGAAATCGACGCGGTCGGTCGCATTCGTGGGGCAGGAATGGGGGGCGGACATGATGAACGAGAACAGACTCTCAACCAGATCCTCAGTGAGATGGATGGGTTTTCCAAGAATGAAGCCGTCATTGTCATTGCTGCCACCAACCGACCAGATGTTCTGGATAAAGCGCTGACACGACCAGGGCGATTCGATCGACATATCACCGTCGATTTACCTTCAAAAACGGGGCGATTGGGAATTTTGAAGGTCCACAGTCGTAAGGTTCCGCTGTCTGATGATGTCAATCTGGAAGTGATTGCAGGCCAGACCATTGGTTTCTCGGGAGCGGATTTAAAGAATCTGGTCAACGAGGCGGCACTGAATGCCAGTCGGACATCTGCCCAGATGGTGACGATCAAAGATTTCGAAGCGGCGTTTGATCGTATTCTGATGGGAACCAAACGTGAGGAAATTCTCACCGAACGAGAACGACGCATGACTGCCTATCACGAAGCCGGGCATGCGCTGGTCGCCTGGATGTTGCCAGAAGTCGATGCCGTCCATAAGGTGACGATCGTACCACGGGGGCGTGCGCTGGGCGTGACATGGTTACAACCCAAGGAAGAACGATTGAATTATGGGGAGAAACGCCTGCATGCTCGTCTGGCGATGATGATGGGAGGCCGTGCGGCTGAAAAGCTGGTGTTTGATGAATACACAGCCGGTGCTCAG
>JBGSVC010000570.1:0-11179 GCA_041753175.1 Planctomycetaceae bacterium | reverse complement strand
AGTTCGGAACGGTTTATCGTCATGAGCAGACTGGTGAATTGAACGGGATGTTGCGTGTGCGGGGGCTGACCCAGGATGATGCGCACCTGTTTTGTACTCCAGAGCAGGTGGAAGGTGAGTTTCGTGAGACTCTGGAGCTTGTGCAGTTTGTGCTCAAGAGTGTGGGACTGGATGATTATCGGGTGCAGTTGTCGTTGCGTGATCCCAAGAGTGACAAGTATACCGGCAGTGAGGAGAACTGGGTGCGGGCGGAAGCGTCGTTGCGCAAGGTGCTGACAGATTCGGGATTGAGTTTTGAAGCCTGTGAAGGCGAGGCGGCGTTTTATGGTCCGAAAGCGGACTTCATGGTGCGGGATGCGATCGGGCGTGAGTGGCAGTTGGGGACAGTGCAACTGGACTACAATCTGCCGGAACGATTCAAGCTGGAGTATACCGGTTCAGACAACAAGCCGCATCGACCGGTGATGATTCACCGCGCTCCGTTTGGATCGATGGAGCGTTTTGTGGGGATGTTGATCGAGCACTTTGCGGGTGCGTTTCCGTTATGGCTGGCTCCGGAGCAGTTTCGGATTTGTCCTGTGACAGATAAGGTCAATGATTATGCAGACAGTTTGGCGAAGCGATTGCGTAAGGAAGGTTTCCGCGTGAGTGTGGACAATCGCTCGGCGAAGATCAATGCCAAGATCCGCGATGCTCAGATGGACCTGATTCCTTACATGTTGGTGGTGGGAGTCAAGGAGGAAGAGCAGCAGACGATTTCGATTCGAGATCGAATTGAGTCGAAGGATATTGGGTGTTTGCCCATTGAAGAGGCGATTTTGAAGTTCAAACAGGAAGTCGCTGAACGCACGATTCGTCAGGTTAACACGAAGAAAATCACGGCGGTCGCGGAAGTGGCTGGTGTGGCTGAGAATGAGTATTAATAGCTGATGTCTGGGAGTGCGACTATTAGCCTGTTGAAAATCGACTTCGTGTCTATTTACAACACTCCAAAAACGCTTGAAGCCGGGCGTTTTGGTTGATTACGTCCCTGGAATCAAGCAGCCGGTTGAGAAAATCAACAGGCTGCAATATTAGTTCTGCGATGACTGATGAATGGAGAGTGAGTTGATGTCGTTGCCGCCGTCGGATTTGATCATTAAAGGCGTGGTGTTCGATCTGGACGGATTGATGTTCAATACCGAACAGGTGTTTCATATTGCGGGAAATGAACTGGTCCGTCGCAAGGGATCGACGATGACACGCGCATTGAGTATTCAGATGATGGGGCGTCGTTGGCAGGAATCGTTGTTGATTTTGAAAGAGTCTTTGGGGTTGTCTGAAAGTGTGTTAGAACTCAAAGAGGAATCGGATGAGATTTTTCACGGCCTGCTGGCTGAGATGCTAGAGCCGATGCCTGGGCTTTTTGAGATTTTAGCGCGGATTGATCAACTGGGATTGCCTCGCGGAGTCGCGACATCGTCTCAGCGAAGTTACCTGGAAGATATTTTAGGGCGCTATGATCTGCTTGGTGGGTTTGCATTTACGATGTCGGCAGAAGATGTGGAGTTTGGCAAGCCTCACCCGGAGATTTATTTGAAAGCAGCGGAGCGAATCGGGGCTAAACCTGCAGAGATTCTGGTGATGGAAGATAGTGGCATCGGGACTGCAGCGGGAGTGGCTGCGGGAGTTCATATCGTGTCGATCCCACATGAACATTCTGCGGATCATGTGTTTACAGGAACGAAGTTCATGGCTCGTTCTCTGAAAGATGATTATTTGTGGCGGATCTTTGAGCAGGTCGAATTGGCGTTTCGGTGATAGGCGTGATGTCGTCAAATCGCTGTTAACAACTTATTGGAAATTAACGGGCTGTTGATCGAGAACTCATGAGGGTGAGTGAAGACAATGCGAATTGTGTATGGTTGTAATACGCAAGGGCAGGGTCATTTGTCGAAAGCTGCTGCGCTCGTGCCGATCCTGAGTCAATGGGGACACGAGGTGTGGGTCGTTTCGTCTGGCGCTAGTCTCGTTTCGGGGTATCGTTTTGAGCATCATCTGCATGTGCCGGGACTGGAGTATGTGATAACGGATGGTCAAACAGATTATCAGGCGACGGCAGTCTCGTGGGGACTAGGATTGCCTCGGATGATGTCAAGTTTGATGCGCGTCAGAAAGCTCGTCAGAGAGTTCAAGCCTGAGTTGATCCTTAGTGACTTTGAGCCATTTTCAGCAAGTCCGATGCTGGGTGCTGACTGTCCGGTGGTCTCGGTCTCGCGACAGGTGACGTTGTGTGATCCTGAGATTGCCAGCCCAGAGGGATTGGATTTTGATCGTCGTTTGGCACGGAGCACGATCCGATTATTCTTGATGGGTGCAGATCGCCAATATGGCTATCATTATCAACCGACGACATGGCGTTGTCTGCCACCGATCATTCGTCCTGAGCTTGCGGAGGTTGTTCCGAGCGAGGGGGATTATTTGTTCGTGTATAATTTTCATCACTGCAGTGTCGGCCGGGCGGATGAATTAGTCAGATGGTCGGAGAGAAGACAGACGCCGGTAAAGGTGTTTGGATTTATGAAGGAAAAGAAGCGTGGGGTGGAGGGACTGGTTGAATTCTGCGAGCCTGGTCGTGATGCCTTGCTCACAGCGCTGGCTGGAGCACGCAGTGTGATTACGACAGCAGGATTCACGTTGCCGATCGAATCGTATTTGCTGGGCAAGCCGACGGTTGTGGTGCCGATCCCCGGCCAATGGGAACAATTGACGAATGCGTTTCATCTGGAAGAGGCGGGGATGTCGTGTCACAGAATCGATTGGGATTATGAGACGGCGATCAATTTATCGAAGCCGGAACAGAATGACCGATTGCGTTGCTGGCTGGAGACACCTGCGGAGATTGTGCTGGAGCAGATTTTAGGGGGATGATCGAGTCAAGCTCGAAGAGGCTATTCGGGAATGCGATTTGTGAGGACTTGACTGAAGTAGTCTTTAACGCCGATGGCATCGACTTTGATCGCAACGGAGATATTAGTTGGCCAGATGCGTTTGCTGCGTCGATCAAAGATGGTCATACCGCGGGTAATTTCGCCTGTGGTTTCAACATCGACAGCCATGCCTTCGGTTTGGAAGAGGTCTGGCCGGATGAGGTAGGCAAGTGCGGTGATTTCGCGGAGATGAATGCCTTCTTCGCCGAGGTATTGACGGTGAGATTTTAAGGCATAGGTCAGCATTTGTTGGACGAGTTTGTGACCGGGAAGTGAATCGTTGAATTTGATGCGATTGAACTCGGAGAATGTCAGGGAGATTTTATGTTGGACTTCGAGGGGGATGAGAATTTTCGTTGCAGAGGAT
This sequence comes from Planctomycetaceae bacterium, assembly GCA_041753175.1. Classification (GTDB taxonomy): domain Bacteria; phylum Planctomycetota; class Planctomycetia; order Planctomycetales; family Planctomycetaceae; genus SXPC01. The sequence continues at coordinate 7,843 of JBGSVC010000570.1, read as the reverse complement.
CTGAGAACCAGACGAGCGGCGGCGGGGTTGCTGTAAACATTGAATTCTGAGGTGGGAGTTGCATCGCCAGGGGTGTCGAGGGTGCCACCAAGGATGATGATCTTATTGAGTTTGAGGAGGAAGTCGGGGTAGAGTTCGTGGGCCATGGCGATGTTGGTGAGTGGTCCCAGGCAGATGAGGGTGATCTCGTTGGGGAATTGTTTAACGAGTTCGACCATGGCTTTGGCGGATTCGAGCCGATGGTGTGGGAGTGGACAGGGTATTTGAAGGTCACCGAGTCCATCGGGGCCATTGAGTTGGGTGAGGGGAAGAGAGTGTTCATCGTTGGGCAAAAGGGGGGTATGAGACCAGCCAATACGTGGGAGCTTATCGAGGTCGAGCGAAGAGACGAGGAGTTCCAGGTTGCAGTTGGCCTGTTTGGCAGACACCATGCCTTCGGTGGCAGTCAGGGCGACGAGATCGACTCTTGGATCAAGGAGAGCGGTCATAATCGCGACAGCATCTCCGATCCCTGGGTCTGCATCGATGATGAGTTTGTATTTCAAGAGGGTCCTTCCTGACAGAGAGCAATCTCATGTGGGAGCAATCTCAATTTAGATGCTTCAAGAGATATCGTATCGGTGTTGGTGGGGGGAGTCAAAACGAATGTTTGGTCGGATGCTGAGCAGATAACGAGACGGGGTTGACGGTGGTTGACGGACGGGTCAGCGTTGCCAGTTTTGCAGGGGAACAGTACAGTCGTGTGATGAGCGAAATCATGATTGACGTACAGGGCGTGGGGAAGAAGTTTCGACTGGGAGGCGCGACCTCCACAGGTCGATTGAGTGACGTGGTCGGTTCATTGTGGGGCGGAGGTCAGCAGAAACGCGAGGATGTGCAGCGAGATTACTGGGCGCTGAAAGATATTTCGTTTCAAGTCACACGTGGTGAAAGTTGCAGCATCATCGGCAAGAATGGAGCGGGGAAAAGTACGCTGCTGAAAATCCTGACGCGGATCACGAAGCCGACGACAGGCCGGTTTGGTTTGGTCGGTCATGTTGGCTCTTTACTGGAGGTCGGGACGGGGTTTCATCCGGATCTGACGGGTCGAGAGAACATCATGATGAGCGGTGTGGTGTTGGGGATGTCACGAAGTCAGATCAGAGATCGGTTTGATGAGATTGTGGATTTTGCAGGTGTGGACAAGTTTTTAGACACGCAGGTCAAGCGTTATTCATCGGGGATGCAGGTCCGGTTGGGTTTTGCAGTGGCTGCGCATCTTGAGCCTGAAATTCTCCTGATTGATGAAGTCTTGGCGGTTGGTGATTATCAGTTTCAAAAGAAATGTATGGGCAAAATCAATTTGATGACCCGACAGGGACGAACAATCTTATTTGTCAGTCATGACCTGGCGGCGGTTCGTACCGTGTCGACGCGGTGTCTGCTGTTGCAGGGGGGAGAACTGATTTTCGATGGGACTACGGAATCGTCTTTGAAGAAATATCAACAGGACAGTGAACAGTCCGATGAGGTGGATCTTCGGTTGTTGCCTCGGCATCCGGCACTGGGTGCAGATCGAGTCGTGAGTTTTACGAAGATCCGCAGAAATTCGGTGGGGCCTTTGACAACACGCAGCGCGTTGAGTCTGTCGATCGAGTTGGAGGGACATTCGCGAGTCGGAGAAGCGAGTGTCTTAGTGCTCATCGGCCTTGCTGATGGAACGCGTCTGGCGACGCTGAGTTCGCTCGACTCGGGGCTGATGATCTCCTGGGAGGACCATCAAACGATCAAGATTGATGTTCTTATTGAGAAACATTGGTTGGCTCCGGGACTTTATCAGATCGGACTGGTGTGTGTGCAGCAGGGGGTGACGTCGCTGGACTGGGTGGGGTCGGCAATGACGATCAGTGTTGAAGCGGATTTGGAAGATGTCCCTTCACTTCAACGTGCTACGCGTGAAGCAATGGGGATGCGGATTCCCAGCCAGATGAGTTGCCGATAAGAGGTTGAATTAGGGAAAGTGGTTCGCTTGAGTCGGTGGTGTGTGGGAAAAAGAATCAGGGGAGGAAATAGGCGAGAGTCGTGATCAATGTGGCCGCTGCAAAGCAAAGAGCGAGAATACGCAGGGCTGTTTGGCGGTCTTGCTTGCGGAATTCTTTGGACTGAATCGATTCAGATTTTCCGAGGGAGCCTGTGATGTTGAAGGCACCGACGAAGCCATAGTGAACACAAAAATGGAAGTAGGCCTGGAGAAATCCAAGGGAGGTGATCATGGCGGGAATGAAAACGAGAAGACGATCGAGTGGATGAAATCGGAAACAGGCGAGTGTCGCCCATGTGAGTATGGTGAGCGCTATTCCTATCCAGGCGCCGGCTTTGCGGAGGGCGATTTCGCGTTTGCCGATGTTGCAGGTTCCGGGAATGTATTGATCGGCTTGTGACATGTGTTTTTCTGCTGACGTTATTAATGTTGTCAATCACATGAGAGGTTAGAGTCTTGAGTCTGTGAGCGCTGAACGCCAGGAAAGAGAAAACACCCAGAAATCAGGATGGGAATCGATGTTGGTTGTCGAATCAAAAGGCTGGCGAACTCAGAGATCGTCTGAATATTTTGTAATGAAGACATTATGGTGAGTCACGCATGATCCAACCGCCACCGATGACCTGATCTTGATCGTATAGAACGAGAGCTTGTCCGGGGGTGACGCCGAATTGGGGTTGATCGAATGTGACGGCGATGGTGTCGTCGTCGTGTACATTCACCTGGCAAGTCCCGGCTTGATGTTGGTAGCGGATTTGAGCGGTACATTGAAAAGAGTTTGCAGGTGGAGGAATGAGCCAATTGAGTCGATCTGCCCGGAGCGTGGACTTGCCGAGTTGGTCGTAGGTGCCGATGACGACTTGTCGAGTTTCGGGTTTGATTTCGAGGACGAAGCGCGGTCCGCCGAAGGCACCGAGTCCTTTGCGTTGGCCGATGGTGTAGTTTTGATAGCCGTCGTGATGTCCGACGACGTTACCTTGTGTATCGACGAGATCGCCGGATGTTTCCTGCGAACCACGGTATTTTTCGATGAAACCAATGTAGTTATTATCGGGGATGAAGCAGATTTCCTGGCTGTCTTTTTTTTCAGCGGTCGCGATGCCTGCGGCGCGAGCGAGGTCGCGGATTTCGTCTTTCGTTTTGTCGCCGACGGGGAAAAGGATGTGAGGGAGAATCTCAGGTGAGATGCCAAAGAGGACGTAGGACTGGTCTTTCTTGCGATCAAGGCCGCGAGAGAGACGAGGCTTGCCGGTTGAGGGATCGTTTAAGATTTGGGCATAATGTCCGGTGGCGATTTTGGTAGCGCCGATTTGTTGGGCGAAAGTCCAGAGCTTGCCAAACTTCAACCAGTTGTTGCATTGGACACAGGGATTGGGAGTGCGACCGCTGAGATATTCGTCGGCGAAATAATCTTTGATGCGGGTGAAGGCGTCTTGAAAATTCAGGGCGTGGAAGGGGATATCGAGACCGTCGGCGACGCGTCTTGCATCGGCGGCATCTGAGGCAGAGCAGCAGCCTTGCTTGTGAGATTTTGTATTCAGGACGGGGAGCGATTTCAGACCGCTGGAAGTCGTGGCGCAGGCAAGTTCTTCGGTCGCACCAGAGCGCATGAAGAGACCGATGACTTCGTAGCCTTGTCGTTGCAGGAGGTAGGCGGCGGCAGAACTATCGACACCGCCGCTCATGGCGAGGACGACTCGCTGTGTCATGGGATTGAGTCCAAAATGGAGAATGATCGTATGCGATTATTGTAGCATGGAGTGGGCTGAATCCCAATGCCCGGAAGTTAGACGTCAATATCGTCGACAAGGTTGGCGTCGGACATGATGATTTTGTAGCGCTCCGAGGCATCTTTTCCGAGGAGCTGATTGAAGGTTTTTTCGGCTTCGATGAGGCTTTCGATCTCAACTTTCAGGAGAATACGCGAGGCTGGATCAAGAGTTGTTTCTTTGAGTTGAGAGGCGTTCATTTCGCCGAGACCTTTGAAGCGACCGATTTCGTATTTTCGATTTGCGGGGAGGTTGCTGATAATTTCTTCTTTTTGGAGATCGTCTTGAGCGTAGTAACTCTGATTGCCGACTGCGACACGGTAGAGAGGTGGTTGGGCGAGATAGATATGTGACTGGCGGATGAGTTCGGGCATGTGGCGGAAGAAGAACGTCAGCAGGAGGGTACTGATGTGGTAGCCATCGCTATCAGCATCCATGAGCAGGATGATTTTGTGGTAGCGGAGTTTTTGGAGGTCGAAGTGGTTGCCAATGCCAGTACCGATGGTTTCGACGAGGTCTTTGATTTCCTGGCTGGCGAGGGCTTTGCTGGTGACGAGCGATTCTGTGTTGAGGATTTTGCCACGAAGTGGGAGGACGGCCTGAGTGTGGCTGTCGCGTCCCATGGCAGCAGTTCCTCCGGCGGACTGACCTTCAACGATGAAGAGTTCTGACTGGGCGGGGTTGTCGGAGCGGCAGTCGAGGAGTTTACCGGGGAGGTTTGTTTTTCTGGTACCTGGAGATTTTCGTCGGACTTCCGCCTGTGCTTCGCGTGAGGCCATGCGGGCGCGTGCGGCCATGATGATGCGTCCGATGATGGCATCGGCGATGCTGCTATTGTTGTTGAGCCATGTTTCGAGCGTGGGTCTGAGAGTGGATTCGACCATCGCAGACATTTCGGGGTTGTTGAGTTTTTCTTTGGTTTGTCCCTGGAACATCGGGTCGTTATGAAAAACAGAAAGAATTCCCAGGAGCCCTTCACGGATATCGTCGGCGGTGATGATGAGATTTTTCTGTTTGATGTCGTGGACGTCCATGTAGTTTTTAACGGCTTTGGCGACAGCGGAGCGGAGGCCGATCAGGTGGGTTCCTCCGCCATGGGTGCGGATGCCGTTGACATAGCTGCGAACGTTTTCATCGGTGGCGTCTGTCCAGCGAAAGACGGCTTCGATTTTGATGGGTCCGTCTTCACGGGAGATGGAGAATGTCTGTTCGTGAATGGGGGATTTTTTTTCGTCTTTAGTGAGTTTTTCGAGATAGGAGACGATGCCATCAGGGTGATGAAACTCGATGGTTTCTTTCTTGGCTTCGTCGAGGAAGGTGATTTTAAGACCGCCGTGGACAAAGGAGATATCTTCGAGATGTTGTCGGATGGTGTCGGTATTGAAGGCGGTGCGTCGGAAGATTTCTTCATCGGGCCTGAAGAAGATGGTGGTTCCATGGCCGCGGAAAGGTTTGACATTTTTGACGGGCGTGGTTGGTTTTCCGCGTTTATAGCGCTGGACATATTCGTTGCCATCACGATGAACGGTAGCGACCATTTCTTCGGAGAGGGCGTTGACGACGGAGGAGCCGACGCCGTGGAGGCCGCCGGAGCGGAGGTAGTTTTTGTCAGAGAATTTTCCACCGGCATGAAGAGTGGTGAGGATGACTTCGAGAGCAGATTTTTTGAGTTTGGGATGAGGATCGACGGGAATGCCACGTCCGTTGTCGGAGACCGTGATGGAGCGGTTGTCTTTATGGAGAGTGACGTGAATGAGGTTGGCGTGTCCCGCGAGATATTCGTCAACGGAGTTATCCACAATTTCCCAGATGAGATGATGAAGTCCACGGACATCAACGCCTCCGATATACATGGACGGTCGACGACGGACGGCTTCGAGTCCTTCGAGGACTTCGATATCGGCACCGGTGTAGCTGGATTGATTGGCAGTAGACATTTCGAGTGGACGTCTTTCTTGAAGGTGCGATTTCAGACTGCGAAAACAAGAGTACCGATGTGAGAGAGTTAGTGGGCGGGTTTGCCGTTGTTGTCTTCAAGGCTTTGCCAGTCGACGAGTTGGATCGGTGGTTTGAGGATTTCTGAAAATCCGCTGCGTTGGCTGGTTTTGTAGCCTTTGCCACCGCGAGACGAGAGGGTGTATTTGGCCTGACCGAAGGTGAGTTGTTTTCCGCTGTCGTTGAGGGCGCGAAGGCAGTCGCTGGGACGTGTCATAAAGGCCATGCCGAGAACGAGATCGTCGGGTGACATTTTGATACCGCGGACACCTTTACCGGGGCCCGAGAGGATGGGGACATCGTCGATGGCGAAGTGGATGATGCGGGCCTTGCGAGTGGCCAGAAACAATGATGTGGCCTCTGAGGGAACCAGGCCAACGAAAATCACTTTGTCATCGGTGACAAGTCTGCAGAACTTACGACCAGCTTTGCTGGTGATGGCGCGGAAAGCAGACAGAGAAACTCTGAGTACATTGCCTTTGGCGGTCGCGATGAAAAGATAGGGTGGGGAGGGAGTGTTTTCGTCGGGAGGGGCAGCGTCTTGTGGTGTGAAGCGGGCATCTGTGGTCAGTCCGCAGAGGATCTGTGTGGAGTCGGCGAGTTTGAGATGTTTGGAGAGAGGTTCGCCGTAGCCGGAGGAGGCTGGGATCTGTTCGATGGGCATCGTGTAGGCGATGCCATCGGAGTTAAAGAAGATGACGTGATCGAGAGTGCTGCCGGGGATGACATCGATGATTTCATCGCCATCGCGGACGCGCGTTTTGTCGACGCTGGCGAGTCGTCCCACGCGTTTGACCCAGCCATCTTTGGATAGGACGACATTGGTGTTTTCCTTGACGATATAGACTGAGGCATCGTATTCTGTGACTTCTTCGGAGGAACCGAGGGCGGTTTTGCGTTTGGAGGGAAAGCCGTCGGCGAGTTGTTGGAACTCGTTTTTGATTTCGTTCCAGAGTGCCGATTCGGAGGCGAGGATTTTGCGGAGCCTGGTGGCTTCTTTTTGTTTGTCTTTGAGTTCTTTGAGGATGTCGTCGATTTCGAGAGTGGAGATGCGGTAGAGGGCGAGTTCGAGTATGGCATCTGTCTGTTCGGCATCGAGGGGGAAGTTGGCCATCAGTTTTTCTGCGGCATCTTTTTTTCCAGTGCTTGCGCGGATGAGCTTGAGGGCTTTATCGAGGCCGTTGAAAACAAGTGCGAACCCGTCGAGGATGTGAATGCGTTTTTCAAGTTGCGCGAGCAGATATTGAAAGCGTCTTCGTACGGTTTCGAGTCGGAAGATCAGGAACTGCTGGAGGATTTCCAGAAGGGAGAGGCAACGAGGGACGAGCACGCCTTTTTCATCGGGGACCAGACAGGTGCTGTTGACGTTGAAGTTTTGTTCGAGGGCGGTGTGTTTGAACAAGTAGGACATGACGGCGTGGGCATCGGGATTGGATTTAATTTCCAGGACAATCCGCAGTCCCATTTCGTCGCTGGTTTCGTCGTTGACGGAGAGGAGTTGGGGGATTTTTCGAGATGCCACGATATCGCCTATGGAGGCGACAAGGGGCCCGGTTTCGACTCCATAGGGGACGTTGTGGATAATGATCTGTGGTTTTTCGCCTTTGGGTGCTTCTTCGAGTTTCCATTCCCCACGAACCTTAATGGCCCCTCGACCGGTTTCGTAGACCTGACGAATTTGGTTACGATCGGAGACGATTCTGCCGCCGAGGGGGAAGTCGGGGCCTTTGACGAATCGCATGAGTTGCGCGATGCTGACATCGGGTGAGTCGATTAAATGGATGCAGGCTTTGAGAACTTCGCCGAGGTTGTGAGGTGGCATGGAAGTAGCCATCCCAACAGCGATGCCCTGGACACCATTGACGAGCAGGTTGGGGAAGCGAGCGGGGAAAACGACGGGCTCCTGAAGTCTGCCGTCGTAGTTATCGCGCATGGCGACGGTGTCGTAGCGAAGCTCGCTCATGAGCTCGACGGCGATAGGCGTGAGGCGGGCTTCGGTATAACGAGCGGCGGCGGGTGGGAGTCCAAAGAGTGAGCCGAAGTTTCCCTGTCCGTCGAC
>JBGSVC010000569.1:0-4484 GCA_041753175.1 Planctomycetaceae bacterium | reverse complement strand
GTTCCAACTTTGTGGCAGCGCTGACAGGATGCTGTCGCATTATCAAAAAAGACGGTCATGCCTGCTTCCACATCGCCTCCCGCCTGACATTCTTTCCAGGCGGAAAGTTCGTCTTGAGGGTCACGCTGCTGCTCATACGTGCGTAAATACTGACGAAACTCTTTTGATTGACGTGATTTGGCCGCTGATAAAAGATCCAGTTGAATCTCCGGAGCCACGTTGTTGGAGACTAGCTTTTCACACCACTCTTTCAACAGTTCGTCTGCTGCCTCAGAGGATTGGGTTTCAAGGATCTCAACGATTGCCTGCTGATCGTCTGCAGTACCGTGCTCCATGATTTGCCGAATGTACGCGGCGGCATCGGGAAAATGATGTTGGGCAATCACCTTGATAGCAGTCGTTCGCAACTTGCCGGTTGATGTCGCGATGATCGACGTCGTCAAATCAAGCGTTTTCTCATAGTTGAGTTGTGAGGCCACGATCAACGCCTCTGCACGAACATCCGTCTGTGCCGATTCATTTTTTGCCAGGCGAATAAAGTCTGAATAGGTATCAACCAGATGATAATGACGAGCCAGTTTCCCAGCCATCATCAAAATCTCTTCAGGCCCTTGCAGATAACTTTTCCACTGACTCATGATCGTCTCGCCGACAAAATCATCAAGACGAGGTTGAATCACCCGCCATGCATTCGTCACGCGGTCAAATTCCTTCGGAGCAGCCCACGTTAAAAGCTCTTCTAACGCTTCCACACGTGTTTTCATTGAGAAGTCAGCATCGCCGGCAATCACTGCAATTCGCTGAGCAGCGTCCGGTGTTCCCAGGCGATAATTCGCCGCCAACACTCTTCGCACGAGTGCATCAGGAGACTGACCAGTCAACGAAACGGCGGCCAATGCCTGATCCAATTCGCTCAAAGATTCTTCGTTGATCGCGCGGGCCACCTCTGTCACGATCGCGGGGTCTGTGTCGTTGAGAAATTCTGCAATCAGAGGAGACGACTGTCGTCTTAATGCCAACACACAAATCAATCGAACAGAAGCATTGTCTGCTTGAGACTGTTTGGCAAGTTCACTTTCCGAGGTGGAACCAGCCAGCCCCATCACCAACGCATGCCGCAGATAAGGGTCCTGGTCGGCATTGAGTTTAGCTCGTGAAAACAGCGCCGACGTGGCCGTCTTGATTCTCATCTGTCCAACAGCCTGAGCTGCAAAATAAGCCACACGCGCGTTTGTATGTTGTAACAGTGAAGTAACCTGCTCATGGCTACCTTCGTATTCCACATCACCCATCACCTTCAACACCTGTGTCACAATCTCATCATTTGTGTCATTGAGAAGGTCACTAATAGAATTCAACTTTGACTTGTCCATCTGACTGAGTTGCCCGATTGCCCAGATCGCATGGATTCGAGCCAGCAGGTTTGCTTGCTGATCCTTGGCCAACGTAATCAATGGAGCAGGGTCAGACCGTCGGGCCAGTTCATATTGAACACGCAGCCTGATGCGCTGATCGACATGAGACAATAAAGAAATTAAATCCTCCGTTGTTTTCTTCTGAAAACCTTGAGCCATCAATTGTGGAACTTCCACTCGTAGTTGGTTTGTCTTCGTGTCGACAGTTTCAGGCGAATATCCATAAAGACGCCCTTTCCCTGTTCCGTTCCAACCACTAATCCAATCGCTGACCACACATTGCCCGTCATAAGAAAAGTCGACATCTGTTGCCAGGATCGACCAGAACGGTTGCTCGGAATCGATGAGTTCAAACCCAGCCCCCTGGGGTTTCATTTGAAACGTGCGAATCCCGCTGCGGTTGGCAGTGCCACGAAAATCCGCCAGAAAGAAATGCCGACGATAAGCCTCTGGCAATCCCCAACCGGGATCATACGCCAGGCCAGATGGGCCATCAGAAATGTTCAAGATTGGAGGGACGATATAAGCCGGTTGGACCTCGTTTGTTTCTGGGTCACTCTCATAGGGATACCACATCCGCTCGCGATTCCACGGACCTCGATCGGCCAGATATTGAAACTCCATCCGCCACCCTGCATCCATTCCCTCGCACACATAGACCCAACGGGCCTTATCTCCACTGTCGGAATTGTTATCTCCCGTGAAGAGATTTCCAAATTCGTCAAATGCCAATTCTTGAGGATTTCTCAATCCATAGGCGAAGACTTCCAATTCCGAACCATCGGGAAAACATCGAAAGACCGCACCGCAGTTCGTGCGTTTAAGTTTTCGCCCTTCGTCAGTAGTGACATGATATCCCCGATCACCGATGCTGAAATAAATTCGGCCGTCAGGGCCTAATTGCAGGCCATGCATATCATGGCCACGGAAGGCAAAGCGAATTCCAAAACCGTCATGCAGTGAAGTCCGCTCATCAGAAATCCCATCCCCATCATGATCTTTCAGCACCCACAAGTGAGGAATACAGGTGTAGTAAATATTCCCATTCAGCGCCAAAAGACCAGCGCCAGTACCATCCTCAATCTGATTGAATCCATCTGCAAAAACAGTGGATGTTTCATAATAGCCATCACCATCGCGATCCGTTAATTTACGAATTCGATCATGTTCCTTCGTATAATGTTCCAGATTGTCGCCGTGGTGTTTTTTGATGTACGCGATTCGGTCGGCAACCGATTGCGCTCGTAAATCATCCTCCAGCCATTCACTATGAGAACGATTGTCTTCCACACCCAACGATTGTCGGAATGTTTCAGCAATAAATAAATTGCCTTGCTCATCAAAACAATACGCAACAACATTTGCCAACTCAGGCTCAGCAGCCAATAACTTGATAGAAATACTCTCTGGCTTTTGAAAAGCAGAAATCGCTGTTTTCCCATCTCCGGAAGCATCCGCGATTTTGGGTTGATAAGGAATATCAGCACCGTGCAGACGGCCATCTGAATCAACGACAGATCCAATCACCAACACCCACAGGATGACAAATAGTCCCCGAATTGAGTAGGCGTTTGTCAAATCCGTCATCGAGGATTGAGTCGACAACAGCATCAAAAAATTCACTCGATTCACGTAAGACTCCAGGTCAGCAAGAGATCGCCAGACAATTCTCATGATTGAAAATCGTTACGACGAAAAATGAGCGATGAAAACAGGCTTGGAATTATACAGAGTCAAAGGCATCAGGCAAATCTTGGAAGCAGGAATCACAAGAATCCGTGAATTGTTCTCAACCCGAAATGTTGAGCAGCCCTGAACATTTCACAACTGTCGAGATATCTCCAGCAACCAGACACTAATTGCAGAATCTTCATGTCCGCTCGGAACTCTGCAAACCAGTCATCCAGGATGTCAATCAATCCAGCTCAGGAAGCGGCCTTGAGTCCGAACCCTGCCGCCCATCCGCTTAGAATCTCATAAACGCTCGGCCACAGCAGCCAGCCTCCGTAAATCAACCCCGCAACGATCCCCAGATAGATCACCAGTCCAAACCAGCCTAACACCCCTTGTTGAAGTTGAGAGATTTTTCTCCAGACTTTCTGCCAGCGGTATTGTTTGTCTATTTTTTGATACGTTTGGCCCAATTGACGACCGCGCTGGTCAGCGGCGGCTGCAGCAGCTTTTTTCTGCACAACTTCCTGAAACTCTCGGAATTGTCCCAACGCCGCAAAAGGAAGTTTAGGATCACGAGTGGCCTGGGCCTTTAAATCCAACTTTCCACTCGCCAGGGCTGCCAGAATCTTTTCCGTCGTCGACTTCGTCACCACAGGCTTTCCCTGCGAATTGATATGACGGATATAAAAAACTCCGGCCGTTCCCACAGACTGCGTGCGGCTTTGTGTCGAAGTGGTTGTCGCGCTCGGACGGGCCATCTCACGAGTGGCCTGATTGGGTATGGATGTTTTTGTCGCCGATGTCGCTGAGACGGAATTGATCGGAGCCATCGTATGACGATTGGGAGCTTTGATAAAACTCAACGAGGTTCCAGCAAGTCCCAGCGCAGACAAGTCGCGTATGAGTTCGCTGCAACTGCTGTAGCGATGCTCCGGCTTTTTGGCCATCGCTTTATCGATGATCAAGTCTAATCGCTCTGGCACCTCTTTATTGATGCTGCTCGATCGTTTGAATGTCCCCTTTTCTTTCTCCATCAGGAGTTCGACTGTCGAGTCGGCTTTGAATGGATAGCCTCCCGTAAGAAAGTGATACAAGGTGCAACCCAATGCATAAATATCACTTCGACCGTCCACATGTTTGGCGTTCCGGGCCTGCTCGGGAGCCATGTAGTACGGAGTTCCCAGACCCGTTCCACTTTGGGTCAACGACATCTCTTCATCATCCAGACTTTTCGCCAGCCCAAGATCCGAAACTTTGATCTCTCCCCGGTTGGTGACAAGGATATTGTCGGGCTTGATATCGCGGTGAATCAGGTTTTTCTCATGCGCATGTTCCAGAGCTAAGGCACATTGCAAAGTCACCAACACCGCATCACTGACGCTCAATCTCCCTAAC
>JBGSVC010000568.1:0-3198 GCA_041753175.1 Planctomycetaceae bacterium | reverse complement strand
CGCGATGATCCAGCCGATTGACAATCTCCTGTAAACCATCCCTGAGCGCAATAAAGTCAAAGACATAGAAATTTTCATCCAGCGCCCCCCAGACTTCTGCAGCGACACGCCAATTATGGCCGTGCAACCGTTCGCAGATATTTCCGGCATATGTAATAAAATGTGCCGCCGAAAAAACGAGATGATCTTTCGTCACCCGAACTCGAAATTGATCTTTGGTCGAAGACATGGTCAGCCTGTCAAGCGTAGAAGCTGGGTTCGAAAGCCGTCGAAAAAATCTCTGTGTCGTGGGGCATCATTGACCAACACGATTACAAAGACGATGGCAGCAATCAGATCTGCCGTCGTGCCCGGATTCAAACGATTTTTTTGACTTCTCAGAAATCGATCAAACTCCGACACGGCGTCGCAGTCACGTCCGGATTTCAAGTAAGCATCATATGCTTCCACAGCGCGTCTGCGTACCTGCTCGGCGACCTCGATCCCATTTTTTCGCACGATTAATGTGTCGAGTTCACATGATAACAGTGAAAGTTGAAGCAAGATAATCTCGGTTTGCCATCTGTGTTCGGAATTCAGCATCTCAATGTGTTCTTGTGCAAAATCAAAAACGAGCTGAAAGCTGGTCGCATATTGCGCCGCGATCTGGTCCCGGTCAGCCGCCAGATGCATGGTCTCTAGCAGTGTCACGGTCGGTTGCTCGGAGAGATCCTGCTCACAAACTCTTCCCATCCCCCCAGGGGCACACATTCGAATGGCTTTGTAGACATCGCAGGCGTCTTCGATCGTCGTTTGCTTCAGAACGTCATCGAGCGATGCACGAAGGAATTCCAGATTCATTTGAGGGCAATTGCGTGCAGCCATGACGATCGGTGCCAGCAACAACACAATTCCCAGATTGACATTTTTCCCTACAAGTTGTTGAACAGCGACTGTTGTCTCGAGAATAATCAGCCCTAGTTTCTTACCGCAATCGTCACTCAACGATGCCGCAGTGATGGCAGCCGCGTTGACAAAATCTTCATAAAAGAGATCCTCGAAATGGTAAGTTGGAGTTACGTTTCCCAGCTTTTCAGCCGTCGCCTCAAGCAGACAGGCCCACTCGATCTTCTCCTGCACAGACAAGCAACTTTCAACCATCTGATGAAGCCGATCGTGGATCAAAGCCCAGGCCAGGGCCATTTAATTCCGTTGTCTTTAACGCACCGTCTTTGATCTCAAACATGCCCGGAAAACGCGATTCCCATCGCTTGTTAGCACTGGGACAATATTGTCGCGCATTCCCTTCGATCGCCTTGACGCCCGGAATTCTTGCCGACAAGGCTGAAGAATGCAAAAACGATGCGCCTGGGCACGTCAAATCCTGCACACATAAAAACATCCCTGCCTTGACGGCCATCGCAGCAATCAACAACGATTCGGTTTGTCCTTTGCAGGCTTTCAGCGCAACACCAGAATAACCCAGCTTGCGTGCCAGGTGAAACGATTCAAAGTCTGTCAGAGATTCATCGATGACGACAGGTTTGATCGCTGCAGCACGCGAGATATCAAAATCTGGTCGATCCTGCAGATTGCGACTCATCGGCTGTTCGATATATTGCACACGTTCAAAAGCCAGCGGCATCTGGTCACGAACCTGTTCAATCACAAACAGGACCGTCTCCACCGACTGACACCCTTCGTTGAAGTCCAGAGAATAACTGATTTCCCGAGAGGGCGCACTGATAATTTCGCCCCAACTTTCACAAACGACCTGATGAGTTTTCAAGACCCGCTGCACATCGGCCTGTGGATCAGTTCCCCCAAGTTTGATTTTGAAGTGCGTAATCCGTTCCCTATGAATCCACTCCTTCAATGTTTCAGGAAGTCCATCATTGATTCGTTTGGTCAAATCATCATCCGTTAACGGATCGAGACCACCCACAAGATGATACAACGGCAACTCACTGGCCGGCGGGCTGTTGATATAATCTTGCAAAGATTCGCCCGCAAAATCAGCGCCCAGATAGTTAGACAAGTCTTGGCCAAGATACTCAGGTGAAAGCGTTTCAAAACTGTTTTTGTTCCACAAGCGCCCGTATGAATCATGGACGGCAGCGTCCAGGGAACTGGCTGCGACTAATTGTGCCAGTTTTGGCATCGGCTCAGGCAACTCGTATTCGATTCTCAGTTCTTCGGCAAGCTCGGAAAATTGCGATTGAAGCTCCAATATCAAATCGATGGGATGTCCCCAATTCTGGTTGGAGGTCGACTTGAACGCAATCCTGCGCCCAAATACCCGAACGACTTCCGCCGTCTGAGGTTCATCAATTCGTTGCGTGGGCCAACCCCACACATTCCCCAAAGGCATCGACCCAAAACCGATGCTCTCCTGGCCATCCTGACTACGAATCCGAACTTCGGTATTCATCAGGTCTGTATTCGTGACGACGCGACCGCCAAATTTTAAGGGTGCCCTGAAAGCGACTGGTTCAAAGGAAACGATTGCTGAAACGATCGTAATTGACTTAGACATGACGCCTCTCTCTTTGATTTTTATGACCGATGCGTCAAGATAAGTGTTCACAAGATTGAAGTAAAGGCATTGCCTTTTACATGACATTTAGAAAAGAGCGTTCCATGTCGAAGAATGCAGAAACGTCTCCTCCCCGATTTCATATCGCCAGACTTAATGAGATTGAACCGGTCCCCTGCCCTTGTGGCCAGGCGCGCAGAGCATTTCTCGACGACCCAGAGAAAACAGCCTCACTGCATCAAGTCACCATCAAAGCCGATTCACAAACTCACTATCATAAACGCCAAACCGAGATCTATTACATTCTCGACGGAACAGGGCTGATCGAACTCGACGGAAGACACTACCCTGTTTCCAGCGGAGATTCGATTATGATCAAGCCTTGCTGCAGGCATCGGGCAATTGGAGAACTGACACTCCTCAATATCGTTGTCCCCGCCTTCGATCCAGAAGACGAATGGTTTGATTGACGCCTGACACGAAGAGGACGTTGACAAAAAACAAACGCCTCGAGAAATCGAATTCTCAAGGCGTTTGTCATAGTGCTCTCTGAAAGAAAGCAAGACGATGCAGGCTCAGCAGGCCGTTGAACTTATCAACGGACTGCTTGATTCCATGGATGGAATCAACAACAACGTCCGGTTTCGGACGTTGTTGGAATGTTGAAAACCGACATGAAGTCG
>JBGSVC010000567.1:0-2393 GCA_041753175.1 Planctomycetaceae bacterium | reverse complement strand
CAGGTCTAGGGGACCGCGAGCAGATTACTGATCCAGCGGTGGTCGCCGCGGCACAACCGCTAAATTGCGATGAAGCACAGATTACTTCGCTCGGAGGATGTCCTGTCCCCGGCGAAGGGCTGCTCTCGCTTATTCCAGCTTTTGTGCTCTCGGAGTTATCTGAGGCGTTCGCAATTGGATTTCGGGTGTTTATGCCTTTTTTAATCGTGGATCTCTTGATCGCTCATCTGTTGCTCGCTCTGGGTATGTCGATGCTGAACCCAGTTACGGTTTCGCTGCCATTTAAACTGCTACTGTTGGTTATGAGTGATGGGTGGTTTTTACTTTGTCAGGGGCTTGTTGAGGGGTATCGCTGATGTCCACGTCGGATTCACTGTGGATTGATGCACTGGTGCTCGTGATTGTGCTCTCGGCAGTTCCGCTTGGTGTGTGCATGGGGGTAGGATTGCTGTGCAGCGTGCTTCAGGCTGCAACGCAGATTCAGGAACAGACCCTTAGTTTTGTTCCTAAACTTGCTGGTGTAATTATCGTGCTGGCTATTTTCGGACCCTGGATGTGTCAGGGGATTCTGGCATTTAGTCGGGAAGCGTTTCAGGTAAATCATGGCGAATTCTCCTCTCCGTAATTGATTTTATGGGACAATTGCCGCTTCTGTATATCCTCATCGCGGTAAGGTTCTTTGCGTTTTTCGTTGTATTTCGCCCTCTCCGCGGCTACACGCGACTCCCTGTAGTTTCTGTGCTTAGCCTAAGCTGCGCCTTTGTTGTGTGTCAGCGGTGCGTAAATTACGATATCGCCGCTGTCGCTTCCGGTGCTCCATTCTTTATTACGCTTCTCTGGCAGATTGGTATTGGCGTCTTACTCGCTATCCCCTTCGCTCTAGTTATTGAAGCTGTGTCTATGAGTGGACGCCTTTTAGATGTGCTACGGGGTGCGCAGACTGGGGAACAACTTAATCCCGCTCTCTCTGGCATGGTATCTAGCCTGGAGAGCGCGGCCTCATTACTCATTCTGACGGTTGCTCTGCTCGGCGGTGCCTATCAGCTGCCGCTCAATATTCTAGTGCGGAGTTTCGATGTCGGCCTACTGCTCCCCCCGTCGCCAGATGCTCTGCTCCGGACTCAAGCATGGGCGCTGATTGCACCTTTCGTTCAAGAGTGTCTCCGCGATGTAACTCTTTGGGTCGCTCCTCTAGTCGTGTTCGCGATTCTTAGTGAATGGGGTGGGGGATACATTGGCCGGATGATTCCTCGGGTGAGCGTTGCGGCAGAGCTGGTTCCAGTAAAACTCCTTGGCGGCTTAGCTGTGATTTTCTTAATGGGCTACTCGTCAGGGTTCTCTGCGGGTGAGCTGGCGCGGGGCGCATGGACGGTGGCGCTAGGGCTGGGTTCCTCAACATTCGGCTCAGAAGGGAGATAGAGGTAGCAGTGGCTGGTCAGAAGCAATTCGACCCAAGTTCCCGGAAAATCCGAAAGGCGCGGGAGGAGGGGGACGTGGCCAAGAGCCGGGAGCTAACCGGGAGCATAATCCTAGGTGTTTTTGTCGGGTTTAACCCAAGCATTTCCAGTGGGTTAGATCTCTTAGTCCGCCTAATCAATAAATATTTTGCCATAAGTACAGACCCAAATGCGGGAAATATGGTAGCATCGCTCCTAGAGTTTTGCTGGGTGTTTCTTATTATATTAGCGCCCATTCTTTGCTCGGTTTTACTGTGCGTCATCCTTGTTGAAGCACTTCAGGTTGGGTTTCATCTGCAGTGGAGTCTGCTTGCACCAAAGTGGTCCAGGCTTAGTTTGACTGGCGGGTTAACTCGACTACTGGGGGTCGGAGCTTCTGAAGGTACCCCTGGTTTTCCCCGTAAATTATTGGGTGAGGTTTGCAAGAGTGCTCTCTACCTCCTTCTATTTGGAGGAACTCTTGGCGCGGCCCTCTGGCGAGAACGGGAGCTGTGCTTTTTGGGAGATAAGATCTTACGAGAGGCGCTCGCTGCGGTGAGCTTCGACGGGCTGGTGTGGTTTAGTGGAGTAACGCTCGTTTCGAGCTTTTCATGTGGCATCATCGACCTGCTTATTCAGAGACGCAGGCGACAGCATCGACTAAGAATGGATGCTGAAGAACTAAAGCGGGAGTTTCGCGAGAGCGAAGGTGACCCGGAAATACGTTCGATGCGCAAGCAGCTCCATCATGAACTTCTCCACCACAGTCTTGTTCAGGGCGTTCGTCGCGCGAAGGTAGTCGTTGTTGGAAGTCCTCGCGGTGTGTAACCCGCGACCTGGAACCGGAGGGAATTCTCCCCGTGCTGCGAGCACAGAAATCAATAGTATCTTCAATCGCCGATACTATCCTCACGTCGTTAGATCAGCGTGAGGTGCTGGCGCACGCCTCGGAACTTC
>JBGSVC010000566.1:0-3917 GCA_041753175.1 Planctomycetaceae bacterium | reverse complement strand
ATGACGTAAGCCAAAATATGACGCGAGCTTCTCAGCGTCGATCATCGCCATCACGTCGTCTGAGGCGGAGACGATCTCATTAAGACGTTTGAGTCGATCGTGCTCCTGATTTAAAAAGTCCAGTCGCGCTTTAGCCAGTTTCAGACTGGCGCTTGGTTGTGCGAGCTTTGAATAGAGAGCGTCAAAGAGTTCACGATCCTTCTCGATCGAAAGCTGCTTGAGTTTTTCGATTTGATACTCAGTAAGCTGTTTTTCAAGGCTGTCCATTTTGTCCTGAGTCGTCTTGCCTGAAACCTTCGTCTCTGATTTTTCTGCTGAAGAGTCAGCGCTTGAAGCGTTGCCGATCGAATAGAAAATTGGATAACCGACTGGCCGCGTCAAGTCCGGGCCACGTGAATCAGTGTCTGCTTCATAGGCGATTTCTCCAATCAAGACATCGCCGGGCTTGAGATCGTCCGAGAGTTTGGCAGGTTCGGCCAGGAAAATTCGTTGCTCATATCCAGGGAGAATCGCAGCACGTGAGACGCCGGCATCGTCAGCAGCAAATGCGGCTTTGTTGGCATAGACTTTGAGTTTGAGCGACTTTGGCAAGGGCGAATCCAGAGCCAGTGTCAGTTGTTCCCAGTCTTCAAGGTGAGAACGTGTTTGATCTCGAAGTCGACATTCCATGACATAGCTGCCTGCAGAGAGTTCAACTTCGTCGGCAAAGAGGTCATTGAATTCGACGACTTTTTCGTTGTCGTTTTTGATGGTGAATTGATATGGCCCGATCGGGGCATCATACAGAAGATCTTCCAAGGCAGGAAAACGAGGGGTGATGGTTGCATCGTCTTCGAGTTCAAAATTGTAGGTGAGCGTCATTTCATAGATTGGCATAGCCAATGGCGTCTGGAATCGATCTCCGGGGAGGAGTTTGATCTCGTTGCTCTCGGGACCATAGGTTCTTCGGAGTGTTGTTAACTCTGCTTGAGCGTTCAACTTAATTGACTCATTGAGTCCGGAGGTGGAACTGACGGTCAGATCGATCGGGACAACTCCCACACCCTGATGCATCGCGACGACTTTCTGATCAGGCACGATTCCGCCGAATTCGAGTTTGTAGGACAAGTTCGTCTCACCCAGGTTGCTCCAGTATTGAGTCAGGGCGATTTCCAGAGTTCTTCCCCCGATGACGGGAAATGCGATCTCCTTGACGTCACCTGGCTCAACGACCAGATACGTATTGTCTTCAATGGCTTCAAAATGCTGACCGTCGACAAGCTGAATGGCATGGGGATTGATCACGCGAGAGGAACTGGCCCCTTCGGTTCGAAGCTTGAATCGAGCCCAGGTGACATCGTTGGGTACGGTGACAAACAAGCGTTCGATGGCTCCCGGCCCGAGATCTATCTGATCGGCCAAGCCGTCGACATCGACTTCGACAGGTTTGATGACAGTCACAGGAATCGACAGCAACACACCACGGCTGCTCTGTTTAGCATCATAAAACTGGACCTCTCCAAAATGGACTCCGGCAGGCAAATCAGTCGGGTCAACTTTAATATCCATCGGATTTGAACCATGCGTCAGGAGAGTGAAGTTTCCTGTCTTGATCCAGTCTTGCGTGGTCTTGATCGAGAGGCCGAGTTCAAAACCGATTTTCTCAGCGTTGGTTGCCTGCTCATTAAAATGAATTCCGACAAATGCCTTGTGCATCGAGACATCACTGACGTCTTTGCGTTCTCTCAAGTAGATTCCCCGAGCGTTGGAGTTACTGGGAAAAACGGAGACAAAGCGTTTATCTGCGGCTATTTTCTCAGAATGCTCTTTGAGATGCTGCCAGGCGCTGGTGACTTGAATGAGCCCTGGTCCTTGTGCGAAGACTTCGATGCCGTCGATGAATTTGGCGGTGTTTTGAATGGCCTTTCGAATCGTCTCCGGACCATAGTTGATGCTCTCTGCCTTTGCTCCCGAAAGCAGCAGCGCGATACTTCCACAGGCATTGGGAGAGGCCATTGACGTCCCGTTGTACATCTCATTTTTTTGAAGCGTCCACGTCGGCAGCGGGCTGATGGCGGCACCGGGTGCGAAAATATCAACCCCCAGGTCTCCGTCGAGCGTCGGGCCGCGTGAGGTCCATGTGAAGGGGAGTCCGGGCTGTGTTTCCATCAGGGTATATTGGGCGGTCATCATTTCAGCAGAGACATAAGCACCGACGCCGATAATGGCCGATGTTGTTCCGCCGGGTGCACCAACCGTTGAGAGAGCCGGACCACTATTGCCTGCACTGGAAACGAAAATCACACCGGATTCGTCGACCAGATCGCGGTACATTTCCACGATCCGACCAGAGTTCGCCACCAAGGCTGATTCGCCATAGCTCATGTTGACCAGATCACAATGATTATCGAGGACTGCTTTGATGCCTCGTTCGAGTCCGGGTGCTGTTTCCATTCCGTAGAGTCGAGGATCACCGATTTTCACCGAGACGATCTGTGCCCCCGGAGCGACGCCATTAAGTTCAGGGCGGGCGGGGTCATAGCCCCCGACAATTCCGGCGACGTGTGTGCCGTGTGCTCCGCAATCGCAGACGATGGACAGCAGCTCTCCGTCGTCATAAATATTGACACCGAAATTGAGGTCACAGGGGGACGGGAATGTGCCAAAGGAGAGTTGGTCACGATAGTTCCACATGACTTTTTCTTCTGCCAGATCGCCATCGAAATCTGTATCGATGACGGCACAGAGTTTTTGACCATCATGGAAGACGACACAGTCGAAAATTGGACCGACATCGGTATCGTTTTCGAGAGCTTTTTCGAGGACTTCGATCTGGTTTTTCAAATCTTCCTTGAGTGCTTTAGCCGGCTTATCGTCTTCTTTGATCGAGTCGAGTTTGGTCTGGATCACCGCGATGCGTTTGCGTTGAGCTTTGACAAAGTCTTCTTCTCGTTCTTCTTGAAGTCTCTGAACGAGTTCACCACGATCAGGATCGTTGGGAAAAAGGCTGTAGCCAGATTTCATGCCCAGACGGATTTTTTTATCCGAGATGGTCCAATCGCCGAGTTTCAGTGTTCTGCCAGTCAGGCCTTTAAGTTCGGCAGGATCGAATTCCTGAAGATCCTGCATCAGGACATCGCCACTTCCGGTGCCATCGACCATGTCGACAATCTTGGGCTGACCCTGAGGAGTGGTTTGCAAACCAGCCGCTCCGGGATCGACGCCTGTATCAAAAATTGCCACCGTCACGCCGCGCCCATCATAGTCTGGATGGGAGCTGAGAAATTCTTGAGCCTGCGTTTCGAGAGTAGGCATCAGGCTGGGAGGCAGGCCATTTTCCGACAGCGCCTGTGGGGAAGAGGGATCAAGATTGGCAGGTTTTTCCGACTTTTTAGAGTCCCCATAGGCCAGGATCAGGGTGGGGCAGAGAATCAAAAAGAGCATCATCAACAGCCGAGGTCGCATGGTGTTATCCTGAGTTCGAGATTATGAGCGAGCCGCAATAGTATAGTCTTCGCAAACCCCCTCATCTACCCAATATGGGCGGTGAGGTGCAGGATTCACGAGAGTAGTCCTCTCCTATTCAATTAGCTCACTGGGGTACGGATGCAAAAATCGGTGGCGTTAAAATCGGAATTTCCGAGAAATATGAGCCGACTATGACGGTCAGAATTGGTGCAGAGCGAAAACAGAACAGCGTGCCGGGCAGACCGGGGGCCAAGCACAGAGTAGAGATTACCTGACTATGGATCAGAGCGTTTTCCAGAGAGGACCGACACATTGAGCCAGTTGAATTCTGGCTCGATGCAGTCTGACCCAGAGATTGGATTCTGTGATTCCCAGATTTTCGCAGATAGTCTTTGTCTCAAGGCCTTCAATGACACTCAGCGTGAAGGCATCAGCCTGCCCTAAGGGAAGTTCGCCCAGGCATTTATGAA
>JBGSVC010000565.1:0-2176 GCA_041753175.1 Planctomycetaceae bacterium | reverse complement strand
GGGATTACGACGGTGGTGGCTCGAGAGATTGCACGTCGCTTTGGAGTGAGGCTGCATCTGGTCGGCAAGTCACCAGTTCCGAAACTCAGCGATGAGATTCGACAAGCGGCCGGAGCGAATCGTGCCCAGTTAAAGCGTCGCGTGATCTTTGAAGCCAATAAGTCCGGCAAAAATGGGATTGAAGTTTGGCGTGATCTGGAAAAGGCGATTGAAATTCAGCAGTCGCTCGATGACTTCGCGGCTGAGGGGATCTACGCGCGTTATCACAGTGCTGATGTCTCGAATGCCAGCCAGATGGGGGCTGTGTTAGATACAATTCGCCGTGAGGATGGCCCGATTGAGGGGATCGTCCATGGAGCCGGGATCGGTCAGGATGCCCGGTTCGATTTGAAGAGACCGGAGAAAGTAGATCAGTGCCTGAAAGCCAAGATCGATGGAGCGATGACATTGATGTCGCTGACTCGGGAGGATGAACTAAAGTGGTTGGTGACATTTGGGTCGATCAGCGGACGATTTGGGGCCAATGGTCATACGGACTATTCTCTGGCCAATGAAATGATGGGGAAGATCGTCGACCGTTATCGTCGCGAGCGGCCAGACGTGAAGGCGGTCAATTTTCACTGGCATGCCTGGGGTGATATCGGGATGGCCACCAAGCCGGAAACGAAACTGGCGCTGGAGATGATCGATATCGATTTTATGCCAGCACAAGATGGTATCGATCATATTTTGAATGAATTGACTTATGGGGGGGACGAGCCGGAAGTCTTGATTACAGACCGCAAGTATTATCGTAAGTTTTTCCATCTGGATCGTGCTCGAGCAACTCCCGAACGAGCCTTGCCGATGCTCGATCCTGAAGGGGAACGTCGTCAGGATGCAGTCAATAATCTATCGATCGTTCTGGAACCATCGCGTGAGAAGTTTCTGTCTGGGCATTTGGTGAGTGGAAAGCCCACGTTGCCTTTTGTGGTCGCGTTGGAATTAATGTCGGAAGCGGTACGGGCTGCTCAACCCGGGGTGGTGATCACCAAGATCAGGCATGCACGTGCTCATCAGGCGATCAAGTGGCATGATCCAACAGCAAAAAGACTCTCACTTGAAGTGACAGAGCAAAATGGATCTGCGCGATGTCTGTTGAAAGCGGATGTGTGTCGTCGAGATGGTCAGGTTGTCGAGAAGGGGCGCATCTATTTTGAAGGCGAGTTTGTTGCCGACCGGCAGACAGCCATCAGACAACAGTCGCTACCGAAATTGCAGGGGTTGTCCTGGGAGAGGGTGGTCTATGTTGGTCCTGAGGCGGCGGTTTATCATGGTGATGATTTGCAGTGTTTGAAGCGAGTTTCGATTCAGGGGCAACAGTTAATAGGCGAAATCGCAGCCACATCACTGTCGCATCTGGCGAGTGAAGATCGACCGACAGTGGGATGGACATTGCATCCTGCGGTGTGGGATGCGTGTTTGTATGCCACGGCGCTATTGGCAGGACGAAGTTTCAAACGGATGAGTCTGCCTGCGGTCTTTGGGGAAATTTCTGTGGGACGATTGGCTGATCCCGGAGAAGTGTGTTATGTGAGTTGTCAGGTGGTCAAGGAGACGAAAACAGGCGCGATGATGCATGTGTTGTTGCAGGGGCAGAATGGAGATGTGCTGTGTGAGTTCAACGACTTTGAACTTGCCTGGCTGGGTGAGTGAATGATCGTGATGAGATATAAGAACCAACCAACAAAACTGGAAACGATATGTATTTGAGTCCGACATCGTTAGAACCTGCCATTGGCCCTGAGGGCTATGCTGCTGTCGAGAGTTTTCGACAAGAGCAGGATCATGTGTTTGCAGAGAGCTGGCATTTGGTCGGCGCGCTTTCGCAATTGCGCAAGACCGGTGATTATGTGAGTTGTGAGTTGCTGGGTGTCCCGGTGGTGGTGAGGAATTTTGGAGATCAGTTGGTCGCTCTGCGGAATGTGTGTGCTCACCGTCATGCGATTCTGGCGACCAAGCCGAAGGGCAATTCAGAGTGTTTGAAGTGCCCGTATCATGGTTGGGAATATGGTGCCGATGGCATGACGCGGAAGATTCCGGGGGCGAAGAATTTTCCTCACTTTAATCAGAAGGCGTATCAACTCGATCGATTTTCAGTTGGGACATGTGGCGAGTTGGTGTTTGTGCGATTGTC
>JBGSVC010000564.1:0-4431 GCA_041753175.1 Planctomycetaceae bacterium | reverse complement strand
GCGATAGCTTTGGTTCAAAGATCCAATAGCGTCGGCAACGTCATTGAGTTCAGACACAACAGCGTGTTGGATTTCGCTCAAACCAACAATCAAACCGATCACCACGATCGTGGCAACCAGGACCAGTTCAGCAGAAACGATAAATCCTGCTTCGTCGTTCAGAAGAGCTTTCAGCATTGTGTAAACCTTTTTTGAGAGACCGAGAGAGAGAATAAAAATGTGTCTTGGAAAACCGCCATGGTTGCGACACGAATAAAACCAGGCTCTTCAAACTCAAACCGTTGCGAGATCTCACCAAAGACAAAACCGGCGTCCCGGAACGTCTGTAAAATGTTGTTGCCCAAGAAGATCGAGCCGGAGAACTCAACTTCGGGCAACGAATAATGGTGAAAGCAGGCAACGTACCAGCCCTGACTTTTCGTGGCGTTTTCACCACACCAAATAACAAAAAAAGCCACAACTCTATCTCATGAATAGAGTTGTGGCGTTGAAAAATGAACACATGCCAGTTGGGCGTTAGATCATCATGTCCTGCAGGTGTCTTGATGTCTTAACATGACATTGACAAAACCGTTTCTAACTTCGAACACCTTCTCACGTTGCTGCATTCTCGTGTATCCGTTTTCCATCGCGTTAGTAACCAAAACCGGCATTCGGTTGTGGTGTCAACACGCGATAGTAGCCACGGTAGTTCATATGAGCATAAGGATAAGGTTGACCCAGGCCCTGATAGTAACCGCCGGCTCCATAGCCATAGCCACACCCACCGCCGTACGCTCCGCACCCCATCGGGGCGGGTCGACCGCCGCAGGTCGCACATCCAGGAGCAACCGATCCATAACCGTGACCGTAACCTCCGCAATCAGTACACGGAGCAGGCGGAACGAGCACAGTCTCGGGTGTCTGGCATCCATCACAATCTCCCTCGACAACTGGAGATCTTAACGTCTCTTCAATCGGAGCCAAAGGAATCTCGGGTGTCAAAACAGGGGCACGCTCCTCCTGAATCACGACTTGACTTTGAACCGTCGGCGGACTGATCACAGCAGCACTTCCCGCAGAGTTCTGGACTGGTAAACGATAGGAAACAGCCGTCGCCTGGACGGTTTCAGGCGCTGCAGTATCGCCGCCGATCTGGCATTGATTGTTGTCACACTCATCCTGAATGTCGGTAAAACAGGAGCCGCGCGTATAGGTCGGGCCGCAGCACAGGCTTTTGCAACACCCATGCATGCCGGTGTAACAAAACGACTGGTTCAACGATCCGATCGCATCGGCGACATCATTTAGTTCGCCATTGACGCTCGACTGCAGTGCCGTCAGGCCCACAATCATCCCTACGACAAGGATTGAACTGATCACGACCAGTTCCGCAGAGACAATAAAGCCTCGCGTATCACGATAGAAATCCAAAAACAGGGTTTTCAAAGCATTCATGTCATTTCTCCGGGCATGTGTTTAATAAGGCAAAACGAGCAGTTTGCTCGTCAAAATTCGAACGAAGCCAAAGAAGCCCCGGCTCCGCCTACGTCTAGACGGAACCGGAATCTTCCCTATCGGCGTTGCCACACCCCGACGCTTCCGATCGACAGGCGATCGTTCACATCAGCATCTGGCAACAAAAGGCTGGCGGTCTCTCAGGTCGCCACACTCACTCTCACACGCGGAAAGTGGTGATCAGGATCGCGTCCCTCAAATTCTCGGTTTGAAGGTCGCGGTTTGGTCTCATCAAGGAAAGCGGTCTCAGTTGAGTCATGCCATCAGCATAACCTCTTTAACCGGCGTCCTCATTACAATTCCGATAAATTGCAACACCCGTGCCATCGTTATAACCGGACCTTCGTCAGAGATGCCTCTAATAGTGTTAACTCATGGCATGAAAGAGGTTACCGCGTTTTTGCGTAGTCGCGATTGTTCCGGTCGCAATCACGATGACGATAATACCGATTCATTCGCTTGGCGCGGTCTTAACGATTGTGTCAATTATTCCGAACAAACCGCGTCTCTCCCACCACCTGCCAGGCCTCTACCAACCGGTTTGATCCCGCTCCCCTCAGCACCGCGTCAATCAGCACCCTCGTTTTAAGTCTGGACGCCTTTTCGAAGACTCTCCGCGCCCGTATTGTTGAAAGTCACCGTTTTCGACTACATTACTGGCATTCAACAATCGCCTCGTCGTCAGCAACTCATCCTGCAGGCGGCGCCCTTGCACTCTTTCCTATCTGGCAACGATCTGCAGAAAGTCATTTCGATGGGACATGCCCTCGTCACTGGTGGAGCCGGCTTTATTGGGAGCCATCTCGTGGAAGCCCTTCTCGAACGGGGTGATCGCGTGACTGTTCTCGACAACCTCTCGACCGGCCAGGCCGTCAACCTCAGCCACCTCCAGGGTCATCCTCACCTGCGGATGGTCGTGGGCTCAATCACCGATCCCGTCCTCCTTGCGGAAGTCACGCAAGGCGCAGACGTTATTTATCACATGGCCGCTGCCGTGGGTGTCAAACTTGTCGCCGACGATCCCGTCCGCACGATCGAAACCAATATCTATCCCACAGAAGTCTTGCTACGCCAGGCCACCGTCGCCGGTCAAAAATTCTTCCTGGCCTCCACCAGCGAAGTCTATGGCAAATACACCAAAGAAACCTGGAACGAAGAAGACGACCTCCAGTTCGGCCCCACCTCCAGACCGCGCTGGGCCTACGGTTGCTCCAAAGCCATTGACGAATTCCTCGCGCTGGCCTGCCATAAAAAACGTCATCTCGATGTCGTCATCGGACGCTTCTTCAACGTTGTCGGTCCCCGACAGGTCGGACACTACGGCATGGTCATTCCCCGATTTGTCGAATCAGCACTGAAAGGTGGCCCCATCACGATCTACGACGATGGCGGTCAGGAACGCTGTTTCGCACACGTCCGCGAAGTCGTCAAAAGTATTCTGCAACTCATGGAAACACCGTCCGCCAGCGGACAGATCTTCAACATCGGCAGCGATCAACCTGTCTCCATCAAACAACTCGCCGAAGAAATCATTGAACTCGTCGGCGGCGAGATCGCGATTGAATACCTCCCCTACAAAGATGCCTACGGCGACGACTTCGAAGATGTCCGACGCCGCGTGCCTGATGTCTCCAAACTCCAGAAAACCATCGGATCCACACCCACTCTCCCGCGTCGTCAACTTCTTCAGGAAATCATCGACTGGAAACGTCAACAGATGAAACAGTCAGCCGCATCCTGATCTGCTCCTCGTCTTCGTGCCTGTCTGTCGTGTTGAAAAGAGTCGTCATGCTCCGTCAACTCACCGAGATGCTGAGCTTTCTGGCAATTGCAGTTGCCATGTTTCGGATCTTCATTGCCGAAGGCTACATGATCTCGACAGGCTCGATGGCCCCGACGCTTCGTGGTTATCACAAGCAGGTGATTTGTCCGCATTGTGAAAATGACTTCGGCTTTGGTGTTCCTCAACCCGGAATTCTCAAAGCCGGCGACCCGCTCATCAACGAATACAATCTGGCTCAATGCCCCTTGTGTGGCACCTTCCCGATTCGTCTCGACAAACTCCCCCGCGTGGAAGGCGATCAGATTCTCGTCCACAAAAATACCTACGATTTTCGCGCCCCCCGGCGCTTCGAAGTCGTCGTCTTCAAGCATCCCGAGGATTTCTCTCAAGCCTTCGTCAAGCGCGTGATCGGTCTGCCAGGCGAAACCGTCGAACTCATTGGTGGCAATATCTATATCGACGGTCAACTCGTTTCCAAGCCCCTTGATGTTCAAAGAGCTTCCCGAATTCTCGTCGACAATCAGTCTCAACGACCTGTCGACGAGGATCCGAACTGGAAGGATCGCTGGCATTCGCCACAAAGCCAGCGCGCCCTCTGGTTGCCTGAACAAAGTGCCTGGCGACTGGATGCCAGAGCCTTTTCAGAGCCTGTCCGCCTGGATTATCGTCATTGGCAACGTCGTCAAAACATGCTTGCCTCACGGGTTGTTCTAAACGACTGGCCCGATGAACTGCTCGAACCCGGTTCGTATTCTGCATCACTTCACTATGATCGCCCCACGCAACAATTCACCTGCCGAGGCAGCCTTCCATTTGACGTCGCCGACCGACTCATCGAGTCCGCACAGGCGATCACCAGTCTCTCAGACGACCAGAAGCAATCTTTCCAAAACGCGGTCAAAGAACTCTTTCGACGTTCGCATATCACACCGATCGTCGATTTTTATGCCTACAACCGTCAAGACTTCAACCTCCAGCCCTATCAGGTCGATGAAGGGACGCTCGCAGTTGACCTCCGCCCCGAAACGATTGATGGTGAGATCACCTTCGTGATGGAAAATGCCAGCGGACAGGCACGCGTCCGACTCGCGGTCGCGGACAAAACACTGAGCCTGTCCACCCAGTTCGGCAACGAATCACAACCACAACAA
>JBGSVC010000563.1:0-4205 GCA_041753175.1 Planctomycetaceae bacterium | reverse complement strand
GCGCTTCGACCGTCAGGTCAACAGCCGCCCCCGGCACTGAAATTTCCAGAGGCTGAGGCGTCAATGTTTCAAAATCATCTTCGTTGGGTTGGTCCACGTCATTGCCTTAGCTGCACGTTGATTTCATCAATTGGTGCATGTTTTCAAGGTTGGAATCATCAACAATGCCCGGTGTCAGGCATTCTTGGATCGTTGAAAAAAGACACGACGTCGATTTCCAACAGGCTCTCACAGCCTGAAAAAATTAAGACCCTTCTCCGAATTTCAGCCTCCGGAATTGTCTTAACTCAATAATAGCATGCTCAATGGCAACATGCTTGCCAAGGCTCTCACTTGATCGCAAGACGTTTTCAATACAGAAAATCACTTGCGACGCCGCGACTGCAAAACACCCTCAAACCCCTTCTTGCCGGGCTCTCATTAGGTGCTTTCTGGATGTAACTGGCACTCAAAATGACCTTCAAAAACCTACTTGTCAGCCGGCTCTTCTCCGGAAGACGGTCTCACCTCCACGGCTGGTGGCAACGCAGAAGAAGTGACTTCCTCTGTCGTGGTGACGGGCGGAGTCATTGATGGTGGTGTCACATCCCCGACTGGTGTTTCGGGATCTGCAGACGGCGTCTGGGACTCAGTTGAGGTCTCGGGTGTCGTCGTGCTTTCTGTCGGCATCGGATTGGTCAAATCTGGAACGGTCAACATGTTCTGGCCAGAACTTCCTTCAGCCTCCGTTGTAGTGCCACTCTCATCGAGAGACTCTCCAAACAACGGAATATTCGGGGCCAGCGATTCCATCGTTTCCGTTTCACCGGGCTGACCATCCTGCGGGGCAGGGCGGTCTTCAGGTTTAGGATTCTGAGCATGAAACCAGGCGTAGAACTCTTGAGCCGATGGCTTGGACAAAGCATCTATCCGCTCCTGAGCTAACTCGGCAACCGTTGTATCAGGAAAATCCTTAACGACTCGTTCATAGGTCTTTCTGGCTGACTCCAGGCCACCATCCGACAACGTTTCCTGCACACGCCCCAGACCAAACAGCGCCCGACTGCGAATTTGTGCAGGATAATTCTGATCGAGGATCGTCTGAAATCCCGCTTCCGCGATTTTCAACTCCGCCACTGCAGACGTGCGATCCTGAAACATCAGTCCCGTTGCATTTCGCAGATGGCTTTCAGCCACATGCAACTCCGCCCACTGGCTGGCGGCAATTCCGGGAAACGAATCAACCACAGTCTGGAAATCAGCAGGATCATTGGCCATGCTCAACTGACCCCAGGCAGATTCCGCATATCCTTCATTGCTGCGCGTATAATAAATTCCCGCAGCTAACAGCAGAACTGCCAGCGAGACATACAACACAACCTTGCTGCCATAACCGTCCCAGTTTTGTTGCAAATCGTTAACAGCATGCAACATCAACTTCTCAAGCTCTGTCTTTTCTGGCTCGTGATGATGAACCTGCTCCAGTTGAGGCGTGATATCCTGTCCCTTGGCGACATTCTGACCTGCTTCTTCGGGCGACTTCGGAGGTTGCTGTTCCATGACGTTATTCCGAACCTATCAATTAACCAGTGTGTGGGAAAACGAGTGTATGGGAAAATTCAATCGATGACGTATCAAAAACCAACCTGCTGCCTGCCCCTGTCACCTGACTCAGTTAGGCGACAATGCAAGAAAAATTACTCTATACAGCCTGACGGTTGACAGGGGGAGCATCTCTCCAGGCGAGCCTCGTCAATGGACAAACTCAAGGCCTATCCACCGATTTTGAACGAAAGTCTTCTCGTTGGAGATGTTTTCAACAGACTCATTGCCGTAACTGCCAGACCATAACATAGCTGAATTCCATTGGAAGACAACACATCTCGCTACCCACCCCCTGATTTCATATCCCTCAATCGCGATTCCCATACGTGTTCATTCTCGACAGCACATGATTTTGTAATTTTGATTCCCCGACTGAACCTCCATAAACCCTCTCTTGATCTTGATATCGATTCTCATTTATAGTTCCCGGGCTATGCCCCCACTTTGTCTGTATAACAGTCCCCTCATCCATTAATTCCTGGCCTCTTCCTTCCCAACTCTTGTTTGACTCATCCCTTGGTTTGCCCCCCACTAAACACATCTCCGACGGTCAATTCCTTATCCCCTTTTGTGATTTCGAGAACTCTCCCAGATCGTTCTCGCTTTTCCTCTTTCTCGAGGACAACTGATGCAAACCCGATTGTCTGTGCTCATCGCATCTATTGCGTCTGTGGTTTTCGTCTCCGGGCTGATTATCGTCGCCGGGTGTCGCACCACACCCCTGACCGGACGACGTCAAATTATGCTCATCCCCGAAAAGCATGAAATTGAAATGGGATTGGCAGGCTATCAGGAAGTTCTCAAAACTGAAAAACTCTCCCAACAGGAGCAAAATCAGGACATGATCCGACGAGTTGGGCAACGAATCGCTGCCGTCGCCAATCGACCTGATTACGACTGGGAATTCACCCTCATTGAATCCGAAACCATGAATGCCTTTGCACTTCCCGGCGGGAAAGTCGCAATCTACGAAGGCATCCTCCCCATCTGCCAAAACGAAGCCGGACTCGCCGTGGTGATGTCACACGAAGTTGCCCATGCGCTCGCTCGCCACGGCGGCGAACGGATGAGCCAGACGGCTCTGGTCAACAGTATTCAGAAAATGATTGAGACTTCCACGGCCGATAAACAAGCCCACGATCGCGAACTGGTCATGGCCGTTTATGGAGCCGCATCGACCTATGGATTCAGCCTCCCGTTTTCTCGCCATCATGAAAGTGAAGCCGATCACATTGGCCTGATGCTGATGTCGCAGGCCGGCTACGACCCCCGCGAAGCACCCCGATTCTGGGAACGATTCGGAGCAGCCCAGCAAGGTCAACAACCTCTCGAATTCCTCTCGACACACCCTTCGGACGAACGACGGGCCTCCGATCTACGTAAAATGCTGCCGGAAGCCATCGAAAAATACGAAGCCAGTCAGACAAGACTCGCCCTCGGAGAGCAGATTTCCCTCCCCTTAAAACAGACACGCACAGCACAATTGAGCCAACAGATCATCCAGACAAAAGCTGAGAAATAGCATAAGCCCTTTCTGTGTATGTTGATACGCGACACGGGTAAGGGGCTTGGGCAAGAGGTCTCAATCACGACAAAATCTCAAATTGAGGCGTGTCAATTCATTTGACTTTAATTTTTGAAAAAAATTCAAATTACCCATAGCCTGCATTCCCATAATTGGTAGAATACGACGTCGCGCTAGTCCAGCGCGATTCCTCACACGGAAACTATTGTGAGAACTACTATTCATGGATGGAGGTTTTTATGCTTGTCTTGTCTCGCAAAATTGATCAGGAAATCATTATCCCCGAACTCGGCATCACGCTTAAAATCCTAGATGCCGGCCACAATCGCGTGAAAATCGGAATCTCTGCTCCCGCTGATATTTCAATTCATCGAGCCGAAGCCGTTGCGACGCATCCCAAATCGCAACTCTCAACAGCATCTCTCGTCCCGGCTTCAACTCAAATGAATGCTCAAAACGCAGTCTAATTCAGCCGGGATTATTGCGCGTCTGACAGACTTGCTCAATGCTGCATGGATGCCATCCTGGAATCTCAGCAATTTGACTGAATATGTGTTGCTATGAGCACAATTCAAATTTTGCATTGATTTGAGCGCCGAGTATTCACATCTCAAACTCGGCGCGGATGCTCGTTGACGCTGATGTTCGTTTTCGCGGATGAACGTTGCAATTGCAACCGACTGATGCCCGTTTCAGTCATATTTGATAACCAGCGGCTTAAGCTTCTCGGTTTCTTCTGCCACACGCTCCGCTGTAACAGCCGTACCACGCAGGTCGACAAGCTTTAACTGTCGCATTTCACCCAGCGTTTTGAAAATATCATCGTTGATTCTTTCACAAAACATCAGCGACAACACCGTCAACTCTCTGAGTCGACGAAGCCCGGCGACTCCCTCAGCAGTCAATTGACTCCCATTGAGATACAACTGTTTTAGATGCGCAATCGGCCGCAGAAACGCCACGACTTCATCTCCGAAATTTAATCCCTTCAACTCCAGAATCTCAAGCTGAGTCAGCGTTGAAAGCACTTCCAGTCCTGCACTGGTGACCTGCGTATTATTCAGTGACAACTCTCTAAGCTGCAGGGAATCACGAA
>JBGSVC010000562.1:0-2474 GCA_041753175.1 Planctomycetaceae bacterium | reverse complement strand
GGGTGATGAAACGAATGCAAAGATCGATGGAGGTATTGAAAACTTCTTCACAGAATTCAGCAGCGTTTAAGCAGCAGTTGGGACAGACGCAGGGAGAATTGGAACTTCTGGCAGGATTGTCGGGAGTGCTCACGGCTGAGGATTATGTGTACGCCGATGAGAAAGACTATCAGGATTTTTTGAAACTGATGGAGCAACAATGCAGTGAAGCCGTTAAGAACGTTCAGGGAGAAAACTTTGAGGAGTTTCAAAAGAGTTTTAACGGGGTTCAACAGATCTGCAACGACTGCCATAAAAGGTATCGATTTGAATAAGCATGCAGGAAGTCAGACCGCAGTTGACGATTGTCTCGTCAGTGGAATTGTGAAGCTCGGGGAAAGTTGTTCAGACTGCAATTGACGACTTGTGTCGTTTGCTTTATGACAATAGTCAGAGAGTCGTTTGCGGTTGCAAATGGCATTTTTTGGACGATGGTGTTGCTGTCTTCAAACTGCATCGAGCCTCACGCAGTGGTTGGTCAGTGAGTCCTTTTAAAATAACTTAGGAAGTTCCCATGATGAGTCGTTGGATTCGAAATGCTGTACCAGCGCTGTTGATGTTGGCTGCTGTGTTGAGTGCGAACTTGCATCAGAGCGGTGCTTGTCATGCCGGCGTACGCTGTGATCGTCGTTTGCCTGATAACACCTATTTCATGTTATCGATTACAAACATGACTCAGTTGAAACAAGATTTTGCCGAGATGCGAATCGGCAAGCTGTTGGCTGATCCTCAAATGCAACCCTTCTTGTCGCAGTTTTCAGATGAGTGGGAAGAAGCGGCTGCCAAATTTGAAGAAGAGATGGACTTTCCGCTGGCTGATTTGCTGGCGATTCCTCAAGGCGAGATTACGATCGCCGTCATCAAGCCGTCTCGCAATCCGATTGCCTTTGTAGGGATGATCAACTACGGAACCAGCGAAGAA
The DNA here is from genome assembly GCA_041753175.1 of Planctomycetaceae bacterium. Lineage (GTDB taxonomy): Bacteria > Planctomycetota > Planctomycetia > Planctomycetales > Planctomycetaceae > SXPC01. The sequence continues at coordinate 1,513 of JBGSVC010000562.1, read as the reverse complement.
ACTGTCGACAAGTTGCTCGCTAAACTCGACGAGAAATTTGTTGATGATGGAGCCGAAAAGGTGACGGAATCTGTCGAGGGGCAAGAGGTGAATGTGTATCGAAGTGAAGAGATGGAAAATCCTTTGAAAGCAGAATTCACGTACTTCAAGAAAGATCAGACCCTGGTATTAACCAGTGGAATTCCAGCGGCCAAATCGGTATTGCAACTCTGGGACGGTTCAAACACTGAGGATTCTTTGGTCGGGGAAGAGAATTGGAAAACAATCTCGTCGAAATGTGAAGCCCAAGGAGAAGCAGACTTTCTGGTCTATTTGAATCCGATTGATTTACTGCGGGTAGCGATCGCCTCGGGCGGCGAAGACATGGCCCCCGCTCAAATGATGATGGGGATGTTGCCAGTCTTGGGAATTGACGGACTCAAAGCCATCGGCGGCATCGGTGAACTGAACGCGTCGAGCTACGAATCGTTTGGTAAGAGCATGTTACTGGTTGAAAAACCGATGCGTGGTTTGTTGAATATCTTCAAACTGGAAGAGGGAAGTTTTGCTCCCGGAGATTGGGTTCCAGGAAACGCGTTTAGCTACTCTGCCTTAGATTGGGATGTCAAAGCGGCTTATGAGGCCATTGAAACAATGGTAGATTCTTTCCAGGGACCTGGCGCGACGGAAGATTTTCTGGATAACGCGCAAGACGAATTCATGAATGGTCTTCATCCTAAAGCAGATATTATTGATCCATTGACAGGTCTCTTCCATGTTGTGCAGACCGCAGGTGATGATGAAGATATTACGCCGGGAATGTTTGTTTCCGTTGGCTTTGAAAGTGAAGAGAGTGCCGGCAAAATTCTGGAAATGCTTGCCGATGAAGAGATGCTGATTGAAGCTGAAGTTCAACCCTCTGAATCAGCGACACTCTATCAGATTAATCCTGAAATGATGTCCGGGCTTGGTGGACCATCGGGTGAGACGGTTGTCTATGTCGTCTATTTTGATAAGGCATTCAAAATTGGAAACACAGGAACAGTCATTGAAAACCTGCTCAAAGGCACGAAACCTGAAGTGAGCTTGAAGGAAACCGAATCATTTCAATCACTCGCAGGCGAGTATCCTCAAACATCGCTGTCGTATGCGTTTTCCAACACAGGGATGGCGCTAAGAGGCTATTATGAGCTAGTCCGTCTTGAAGGAATTGATGCTCTCGATCCCACTGGCCAGATGAGTGAAGTTGTGAGCGGAGTCGACTTCAGTCTGTTGCCCGCTTATCAAGACTTTGCAAAGTATTTTTCCCCTCAAGGGAGCTTCATGTCTGACGATGCCGACGGAGCCATTCAAGTGGATTTCTCAGCAAAATAATCTTTGCGATATAGAATGCTAAAAAAGCGGCCGAGTGATCGGTCGCTTTTTTTATGACTTCAAAACTGAAATGAGCTGCCCCAGATCGGGAAGACAGGTCAATATTCAAATCGGAACTCACCTAAAATTGAACATGATGATTGAATTCAGAGGTCAGTTT
>JBGSVC010000561.1:0-4235 GCA_041753175.1 Planctomycetaceae bacterium | reverse complement strand
TGAGCATACTTTTGCGCGATCATCTCGCCTTGCTCGGTGATACGCAGTTTGCCTGTCAGTGTGGATTCAGGCAGCGAACGAATGAACCGATGCGTTGGTCCTGCTCCACGACTGATCGTGCCACCCCGACCATGAAAAAAGCACAGATCGATTCCATGCATTTCGCCGACCGCTGTCAACTCTTTTTGGGCATGACGCAAGCCAACCAGACTGGCCAGAATCCCCCCGTCTTTGTTGCTGTCGCTGTAGCCGATCATGATCTGGGCTGAAGGGCGAGGCAGACCCAGTCGGTTTTGTTGGAACCGAAGACTCTGCGCGATGATGGGTGCTTGCAGATACTGGTCAAAAATCTTGGCGCTCTTTTCAAGATCGTCAATCGTTTCAAACAACGGAACAATCGGCAACGGGCAGACCGGTCCATCCTCTGATTCTTCCAGCAGTCCAACTTCTCTGGACAATAGACAGACAGCTAGCAGATCCGACGCCTGACGCGTCATGCTGACGATAAGCGACCCCAGTCCATCCTGTCCATAATTATTGACATGATCTCTAACAACCTGAAGAGCCCCCAGCACAGCATCGGCTTCTGGTCCGGCAGAACGACCAGTCATCAGGAACGGGCGTCGTGATTTCAACTCAGTCGACAAAAATTCCAGTCGCTTTGCTTCATTCCATGAGGAGAAGTTGGCATCCGGCAGGCCAGCAGCCTTCAGAAGCTGATCCATCGCGCGATCATGCATGGAACTGTTTTGGCGAATATCCAAAACGGCTAAATGAAACCCAAATGTCTGCACGATTCTGATCAACGGCTGTACGGCTGTCTCAGCCGTAGGACGCATGTTGACTTTGATCAACGACCGATAAAGTACAGTCAAGTCCGCCAAAAGTTCACGAGAATTTTGATAGGCGTTTGACTGAGACGACTGCTGATTCGGGAGTCGCAAAATCATGAGATTGAGAAATTGCCGCCAGGGCTCATTGGGATTACGGTCGATCGCTTTTTTGCCAAGTTCGCCTGCCGCTTCACCACGTTCTGCAATCGCCTGAAGGAAATCCGAGGGTGGAGGCAACCAATAGGCAGACAAGCTCAACAATCGGGCAAGCTCCGTCAATTCATGCTGCAACAACTTGATGGCGCTGGAACGTAGAACCATCAACGTTTCTTTAGTGACCTCTGGCGTGACCAGCGGATGACCATCCCGATCACCACCCACCCATGTTCCGAATGTCAGTCGAGGGAGTTTCAACGGATCGCTGATCAGGTCCGGTGATAATCCCGCCGCCTGCCAGGCCTGACGCAACCGTCGATCCAGTGGCTTTAAGACCGATGGAAAGACATGTGTCAGATAGTCAATAACCGTCCGTCGTTCCGATTCCAGATCTGGCTTGTGAAGGTAAATTTCACCCGTACGCCACAGGATCGAAAGAACGGAACGCAGCCCTTCCTGAGTTTCCGCATCCTGCCACAGCGAAAGTTCTCCCCGCTGACGCATTTGCAAACGCTCGAATAATCGACGGTGATGAGCTAGAACCGTGGCGCGCTTGGCTTCTGTGGGATGTGCTGTGAGCACCAGTTCCACCTGGATCTGCGATAGATTTTCTGCAATCTTTGCTCCCGACAATCCTGCGTCAAGAAGATGTTGCAAACTGTCGGCCCACATGGCAGGCAATTCAAATAGCCCCTCCTGTTTTTCGACCTGATCACGAAACTGAGCAGCACATAACTGTTCTGCCATCCCCAGGAGTTGAAATGCAATCGAATAGGCCTGTGTCAATCGTGTGGAATCGACTTCAGGATTAACAACCGTGGCCTGACCGTTCGGATTGGGCAGGAGTTCAGCCAGATCTGCATCTCCTGAACTTCGCAAGACATCTCGAAATACCGCCAATAACCATTCCCAGTCGTTATTAAGACGTTCAACATCCAACGTCAGGACACTTGCAGAAACCATCAAATCCCTCTCATCAACGGCTAGCTTTTGTCGAACACGACTAACTCAATCAATGCCATTACCGATCCCAAGCGCTGCACTAACACTCTGCTTCGTTATTGCGCAAACGATCGGCTGCCTCCAGAATATCCTTCTATCGATTCTCTTACCAGTTCTTTGAAGATCGAAATAGAGGCTCATTTCCGGAAATGTTCACTCTACTGGGACTGGCCCGCTTAAGCCCTGTTGTTTGGTTTCTGATTTCGGTTTCCAAAAATCTTGTTTCATGGCGCTTCAGGGCTTGAACAAATCAACCAAAATCGATCCACTGGAAGTAAATGTTTTCGAGCAAGTAATCGCTCACAGTAAATAATGTTGCCACACGAAGAGTCATCATTGAGGGTAAAATGTTTTTATATCTCCCACGAATTCAGCATCTTCTTGTCATTTCAATGGCAATTGTGTTCACAAACGCCGTCGCGTTTTCTCATCGTTTGACAGCTCAAGAAGATCCCTCCATCCAAAGACCCGGTTCTGAGTTTTGCCATTTAGTAGAACAGGCTCCTGTCGCGATCAATAAGCTGGGGGACAATCATTATCTGGTTGATTTTGGAAAAGTCGCCTTTGGAAACCTCCAGGTCACTTCAAAAAACAGCAGCGTCGAAACCGTGACCTTTCATTTTGGTGAAAAGCTCAGTAAAGGGGTTGTCGACCGCAAGCCACCTGGCACTGTTCGCTACGCCGTCACAAAATTCAGTTTCCCGAACAACACCCCTGCCGTCATCGCGCCCCCCGCTGATGCGCGAAATACGGAACAGGGCACTGAAAAGCATCCACCTGCAGTGCTCACGCCGCAGGAGTGGGGAGTCGTTGTGCCATTTCGCTGGGTCGAAGTCGTCGGCTGGAACGGTGAACTTCAAACCGATCAAATCATCAGGCGGGCAGCTTTTCTCAAATCCTGGGACGAAAATGCCGCTGACTTTTCCTGCTCCGACGACACACTCAACGGCATCTGGGATCTATGCAAATACTCGATCAAGGCGACGACATTTGCAGGCGTGTACGTCGATGGAGATCGAGAACGGATCCCTTATGAAGCCGATGCCTATCTGAATCAGCTCAGTCATTACTACACCGACACCGACATTCATATGGCTCGTCGAAGCTTTGATTGGTTGATGGCCAACGGCACATGGCCGACAGAGTGGGCGCCTCATATGGTCTTCATGGCCTACGCAGATTTCGAACACACCGCTGACTTAGCCTGGCTTGCCCCACGCTTTGAAAGCCTAAAAACCAAAACTCTCATGGATCGAGCCGGAGAAGATGGTTTGATTCGTAGTAATCAGGAGAATCAAACTAAAACTGATATCGTCGATTGGCCTAAAAAAGAGCGCGATAATTATGTGTTTACCGAAGTCAATACGGTCGTAAACGCGTTTCATTTAGCGGCCCTGAAACGGATGCAAAAAATGGCAGCCGCCTTGGGTCAAGATGACGACGCTGATTATTTTCAGCAACGCTATACGTCCACGCTGGCCGTCTTCAACAAGACGCTCTTCAACGAAAAACGGGGATTGTATGTCGATGGAATTGGCACCGATCATTCCTCCCAGCATGCCAATTTCTTCCCACTCGCCTTTGGACTGGTCCCTCCTGAAAACCAGACCTCGGTCGTCAACTGGCTCAAGGGCACGGGGATGAATTGTTCTCCCTACGCTGCTCAATATTTGATGGAGGCACTCTTTGAACACAACGCCGCTCAGAAAGCACTCGATCTGATAACTGCCGATACGGATCGAAGCTGGAAGCATATGCTCAACAGTGGAACAACGATTTCCTGGGAAGCATGGGATCTGAAGTACAAATCCAATCAAGACTGGAATCATGCCTGGGGGGCAGCTCCTGCAAATCTCCTGCCCAGATACGTGCTCGGAGTTCAGCCAGAAGTGCCCGGCTGGAAATCTGTGTTGATCTCACCATGTGTCGGAGAATTGAAACAGGCTCAAGGAAAAATTCCGACTCCCCAGGGACCAGTCATCATTCACTGGAAAAACGACAAACATTTCCAACTGCATCTGGAACTTCCCGGAGAAATTCCTGCCACCGTCAGGCTGCCTGCCACGCCTGGTTCTCAAAAAGTCCTCGTCAACGGCGTAGCTGTCGATGCCAAATTCCAAGACGGACACTGGCAACTTGATCAACAACTCCAGGGCAAATCCGACATCACCGTCGAGTAATACCCGCTTTCCTCTTACAAGTCGCCAGCCATGGGGACAGCGTGTTTGAAGCCAGACATTCTCC
>JBGSVC010000560.1:0-4142 GCA_041753175.1 Planctomycetaceae bacterium | reverse complement strand
TTGCCAGTAAGCCATCTTTGATAATTCCGGCATTGTTGATCAACACATCGATGCGTCCCCACTGTTCGACGAGTTTTTCAACCAAGGCGTCTACAGCAGTTTTGTCGGCAACATTGCATTGAAACGCTTCGACTTTTTTGCCGGCAGCCGTTAATGCATCGACAATTTCTTGGGCAGGACCGGGGCTGGAATTGTAGACGAAGGCGACTGTCGCGCCGGCATTGGCAAACGCTTCAACAATTGCCCGACCGATTCCGCGACTTCCCCCAGTGACGAGCACAAATTTACCTTCGTAGTTCATAACGATACTAATCCTTGACTGTATTTGTTGTTGAATGAATGGGTTTGACCTGCAAGACTCCATGTGAGTTCGTCCGGCGCAAGGCTAACAAGACGATTGTTGACGTAATAAATCCGAGACTCTGTCGATGTCTGTCAGAGCGATCCGAAAGTTATGTTAACGCCTGAAGTTGCTTTTGTTCTAAAATGGGGTACATCGACCGATAATGGGCAATGAGAGATTCGTCTTGAGACTGCAGTGCAGGGTTTCGATCTCGCAGGTTAAATCCCTGTAACACGATTTTTGAATTGCAACACGATTTCCCGTCGATGAAGCCTTCGCATTTGAAAGTCCATGAGTTTCCTTCCTGCTGATGACATTCGCTCTCAATGGAGAGTGTCTGTCCGGGAGAAACAAACCCTTTGTAGCGAACGGCTTTGGCCTGTTTGAGGACGATCATGCTCAGGGAAAAATCATCGCTGATTCTCCACAACCAGGCACTGGATTGGATCATGGATTCCAGGATCAGGACACCGGGCATGACGGGAAAGCCGGGAAAATGGTCTGAAAGATATTCTTCAGCCATACTCAGTTTTTTTTCAGTTCGGATGAGTCGTCCGGGTTGGACTTCTTTGATCCGATCGATCAGGACAAATCTCAAGGAAATGCTTTCCCTAAAAACATCAGTGGAAAATTCGAAGCAGGATTCGTCGACAGCAGGACAAATCCATGTCACAAGAAAATCCCCGCGCAGACTTAAAGAGTTCCGCGTTCATTCCCTTCCCGCCAGAATCTTCACAAGATTCAAATATAGAGTTTTGAGAATCCCGACACAAGCAAGCCGAAGTGTTCGATAGTTTTCCGTCAAAAGGGGGGGCGAACATTCTCATAGGGGGCATGGAATGCATCAATGGAAAGACGCTGTCAGCAAAAGGGCTGACAGCGTCTATGGATGAAATCTTTAGAACAGTTGATATCAATTGACGTCGATGGGGTCAGGGACGGCAGAAATCTGGAGGGCATCTGTTTCTTCGGGCATCGGTGTCAAAGGGATGTTGAGCGTTTCGTTGGTAATGGAAATGAATTCCTCGGCTGGTGAGTTGCCCTCGGCCAGCATTTCGGGATTGAGTTGACGCTGTTGCATGATGTGGCGGGCGACTTCACGCATTTCCGTGGTGTTCAGGCGACGCAGTTGGGTCATCTGGAGCAATGGTTCAATTGTATTCATGGCTTGTTTGGCAGCCGTTTCCAGTCCTGCGATATCGACCAGATCACGTCGAACCTGATCCAGACTGATCACCTGTTTGGAGAGGATGTCCTGGAAGTCTGACATTGTCTCTAACGTTTCGATGGCTTTATAGAGATCCTGGCTGCGTCCGATCAGTTTTTCCTGCAATCCAATCAGTCCTGAAACCTGCTCGCAGGCTGCTTGGGTGTTGGAAGCCGAGACGATCAGGTTTTCCCGGAGTGTGTCGATATTGTTATAAGCCATTTGAGCATCTGCTGTTTGCTCGGAGGATTGGGTTAACTGTTCGGTCAGGGAGTCGAGTCGGTCTGAAACGGACTGTGCCTGATCAACTTGAGTGGTCAGTTGGATCAATGAGTCTTTGAGGGTCTGGAGTTCAAGCAACTTTCCTTCCATCGATTTCATATGGTTGGAGCAGGAATCCAGTTCCATGGCGAAGAGTTGATTTTGCGTTTCGAACGTTCCCAGACGTGCGATCAGATTTCGTGTTTGATCGAGGTAGCTGGCTTCGGCGATGACATTTTGACGCAGGCGACCCATTTGGCTGAGAGAATCGAAGGCTGGGGCCAGTTCTGAGGCTTCCTGTTCGAGACTTTGTCGCAAGGTTCGCATGTCTTGCAACGATTTCTCTGCCCGGCTGATGGCATGTGTTTGCTGAGTGAGTGCCGAAAGCAGGTCGTTGGTACGCCAAGCTGAATCACGCAGGCCGGCGACCTGCTGCATACCGGTTTCCATGTCCTGAATTCGGGTTTTCAGCGAACTGATTTCCTGAATCATGGGACGTGTGACGAAGACATACATTGCAGTGATTCCCATCAACCAAACGATGGCGACATTTGCAATATCTCGAAGTCCGAAATAATCGGCATCTAAAGGAGCGTTCTGCATTCCTGAAAGTTTGTGATCGATCACGGCTCGAATCCTTTGAATATAAAAACGGTGTGTCGCTGTAAAAGAAAAGTATGGCTTTTGTTGTGGTGCCCCTGAAATTTGCTTCAAGGACCATCAACCTGTGATTGTCGCATCGGGAGCTAACAAGATGTCCGCTACGACTGTGACATTCTCCCTGCATTTTCCAAATAACGCAGCTTTACTAATATCGCCTGTTTGACTTCTTAACTCTGTGAAGTTGGGAAGCATTGCGGTGTTTTTAGCAATTCAAGCAATCCAGACAGACAAATCTGGCAGATCCAGACGTTCTTTATGAAAATTGATTCAGCGACCAGAATTCGACTCAAGCCTGTCGAAGCGCCAATCACGTCAAACTTGAGGGGATTGACTGCTTTTTAACCGTATTAACCACAGTCGTCAGCATGATCAATACAGCTTCCCACTGACGCGACCGACGCTCGTGATCGGGATAGCTATGGAATTGATGAGCGATGCGTTGCACAACATCAACCGCGCCATCGGACTTCGGGCGGTAGGCCACAGCAAGAAATGCCTGGCCCAGTCGGGGATCATCGGAGGGTCCCAGATGGCCGGTAATCGATGCACTCCATGTGGCCGTTGGAGTTTTAATCAGTGCGCCGTATGCCATCTGGTCAGCAACTTCCTGACTGACAACATCAAAAGAATGAATCGTTGAAGTCGGAACATCCAGCCACAAAGTTTTTGTGTGGGTCTGATAAGTGACCAAGGATCCACAAAAAACCTCGGAGATACCGGGGACTGCTGTGAGGCTTGCAGCCGCCAGACCTCCACTACAACTTTCGGCCAAGACGAGTTGGCTTCGATGATGCGTCAGAACCTCTTTGAGCTGACAGCAGATCGCATGGACATCATCCATGAGAGTTTGAAGAGAGTTCATGAATTCAACTCAGGGAAAAACGATGACTGTGAATCAGACTCGTCCTTAGGCGGCGGGAGCGACATCAACGCTGACGACCAGTCGATGGTTGCCACCTCCCAGATAGACGCCTTTGATGGGTGGGATGTCGTTGTAGTCTCTGCCCCAGGCCAGCGTGACGTGCTCGAGGTTCGGGAAAATGTTGTTCGTTGGATCACTGTCGATCCAGCCAATTTGCTCGCCGCAATACGCAGAGTACCAGGCATGGGAGGCATCTGCACCGACCAGACGAGGTTTGCCGGGCGGAGGATACGTCCGCAAATAGCCACTGATATAACGAGCTGGGATTCCCACTGATTTGAGACAGGCGATGGCCAGATGGGCAAAATCCTGACAAACTCCTGAATGGTGTCCGAAGACTTCTTCGACAGACGTCGTGACGGTGGTGGTCGTCGGGTCGTAGCGGAATTCTTTGTGGATGCGGGCGGTCAAATCAGCCACAGCTTCGAGAATCGGTCGACCGCTCGGAAACGAAAGACGTGCAAAATCCCGCAGTTCCCCAAATGTTTTGACGAAAGGAGTATCAAAGAGGAACTCACTGGCTGCCAACGCCTCAGGAGAATTTCGACTGCGTACTTCGTCAGCAACTTTTTCCCAGGCAGGGCTGGAGGCCAGAGGTGGAATTGTCCGTGGGGCAACATCGATGTGGCTGACGGCAGTAACCGTCATCATGTCGTAGCCTTCGATGAAAGAGAATAACGACATTTTGTTGCCGAAGGTGTCGACCATGTCGGTTCGATTTGAAGGAGTCGGTGAGATACTGATAT
>JBGSVC010000559.1:0-12531 GCA_041753175.1 Planctomycetaceae bacterium | reverse complement strand
GACGCATGGAGTTGATTTCTCACAGTACAAAATCAGTACAGTGGGGCGTCGGATTCAGCGTCGGATGGACATGATGCATCTGGGAAATGTGGATCGATATCTGGAACGGATTGTCCATGAGCCTGGTGAACTCAATGAACTGTATAAGGATTTATTGATTGGGGTGACGAAATTTTTTCGTGATAGTGCGGCGTTTGCGGTGCTAGAGAACGAAGTGATTCCGAAGATGTTTTCGTTGCTGGATGAGAGTCGGACGATTCGGGTGTGGGTCGCAGGGTGTGCGACGGGGGAAGAGGCTTACAGTCTGGCGATCTTGTTTGACGAAGCGATTCGAAGTCGAGAGAGCCGATTTGAGTTGAAGATCTTTGCCACGGATGCACACCATGGATCCTTGCATGCGGCGGCGCAAGGGGTTTTTGCAGAGGAGTCGCTCAGTGAACTCAGTGATGAGCGGCGAGAGCGTTATTTTCGGAAGATTCCGGAGGGGTATCAGGTCACCAAAGATTTGCGACGTTATATCGTTTTTGCTCCGCATAATATTGTGCGTGATGCTCCGTTTACGCAGATGGACCTGGTCTCGTGTCGTAATTTGTTAATTTATTTTCAGACGCCGGCGCAGAAGAAATCGCTGGCGTTGTTTCATTTTGCGTTGAAGGCTGGCGGGACGTTGTTTTTGGGACCAAGCGAGTCTCCCGGTGATTTGATTGATGAATTTGAGACGATCGACAAGAGATGGCGGATCTATCGTAAGAGACGAGATGTCCGATTGCCGATCGAAGCCCGTTTACCGTTTCGACCAGGCGACTCAATGGCTAGTACACCGACAGCAACACGTGTTGCACCGAAATCGACGAAATTTGATCCGACGATACTTCAACTGTATGACCGGTTGTTGGATCGTAAGATGCCACCGAGTGTGTTGGTGACACAGGATTTTGAGGTGTTGCATATCTTTGGGGGTGCGCAGCGGTATTTTATCGTGCGTGGAGGGCGGCCAAGTAACAATCTGCTGGAGATGGTCGATGAGAATTTGAAGACGCCGTTGGCGGGGGCGTTGCAGCATGCGCTGCGTAAACAGGATCTGGTGCAGTATACCGGGGTGAAGCTGGCGCATGAGGATGGAACGGTTGAAGAGCTGAAGATCTGTGTGGAGCCGATCATCGTTCCGAATATGAACTCAACGAATCTGCTGGTCGAATTTCATGTGACGGAAACATTGGTCAGTGAGGATCACACGGAGACTCGAATCGATTATGACCAACTCAAGCGTGAGCGGATTGCGAGTCTGGAATCGGAGTTGAGGTTTTCGCAGGAAAATTTGCAGGCGACCGTGGAGGAGATGGAGACCTCGAATGAAGAGTTGCAGGCCTCCAACGAGGAGTTGGTTGCGGCCAATGAAGAGTTGCAGAGTACGAATGAAGAATTGCAGAGTGTCAACGAAGAGTTATATACCGTCAATGCAGAACATCAAAAGCGGATTGCAGAGATTGCCGAAGCCAATGATGACATGGACAATCTGCTCGCGACGACTCGAGTGGGCGTGATCTTTCTGGATGAATCGTTGTGTATCCGCCGTTATACGCCGGAAGTGGCGCGTTTATTTCATCTGGTGCCACATGATATTGGGCGTTCGATTGAAGGGTTTGCACATTATTTGAATCGTGCGACGTTGATCGAGGAATTGCGGGAAGTCATTGCGACGCAGTCTGAGAAAGAGGTGGAGGTTTGTGATCGTTATGGTTCGCCATTGTTGATGCGGGCGATGCCTTACGTGTCGAATCGAAAGATTCAGGGTGTCGTGCTGACGCTGATTGATATCAAGAGTTTGAAAGTGGCGCAAAGCCAACTGGAGAAGTTTCGGTTTATCACGGAAGCGTCTTTGGATCCGATGGCGTTATTTCGGATGGACGGCTCGATCATGTATGCCAATCCGGCGATGCTGCAATTGCTGCAGATTGTTGAATCGGAGGTTGGGCAGCAGAAGTTGTCGTCGATTCAGATCAATTTCGATCCGGAAGAGTTTCAATCGTATTTTGAAAGTCAGAATTCGTTTCGATCGCAGCAGATTATTTCGGAATGGAGACTCAAGGATGGTCGGAAGTGTCCGGTGGAGGTGACTTACAGCCCGTTTGTGTTTGATGACACTCAACTATTGTGTGGACATATTCGGGATATCACGGAGCGATTGAGTATTCAGAATCGCGTTCAACAGATGGTGACGATGATTGACTCTTCACATGATGCGATTATTGTGCGTCACTGGAGTGGAGGGATTACGAACTGGAATGCCGGAGCCGAGCAGCTTTATGGATATGGTAAGCAGGAAGCCGTTGGACAGAAAATTGAGACCTTATTAAAGACGGTTTATTCGCAGCCTGTTTCCGAGATTGAGCGGTTGTTGAAAGAGCAGCGTCAGTGGTCAGGAAATCTGCAGCATACGTGTCGTGATGGTTCGAATGTGATTGTGTCATGTCGGATTCAGTTGCTGAGTATGGGGAGTGAAGAGGATCTGGTTTTAGAAATCAATCGAGACATCACGGCGCAGCAAAACGTGCAGAAGCAATTGGTCGAGGCGAATCGAATTGGCCAGATGGCCAATCAGGCCAAGAGCGAGTTTCTGGCGAACATGAGTCATGAGTTGCGTACGCCGTTGACGGCGATGCTGGGATTTGCAGATATCCTCCGGCGAGAAATTGACGACAAAACCCATCAGGAAAAACTGGATACGATCACACGGAATGGTGAATATTTATTGGCGCTTCTGAACGACATATTGGATCTTTCAAAGATCGAGGCTGGCAAGATTGATATTGGAGTCGATCCGGTTCCGGTTTCGGAATTGGTGGAGGACTTGCGTTCTCTGATGGGAGTTCGGGCCGCGAACGAGGGTGTGCCGCTGCATTTTGATTTCCCTGACAAGCTGCCGAAATTTGTGACGGGGGATCGCACGCGATTGCGTCAAATTCTGGTGAACTTGGTGAGCAACGCTCTGAAGTTTACAGACAATGGTGAGGTGCGGGTGGTCACCAAGATGATGTATGACCATGGAGAACAGCAGTGGTTGCAGATCCAGGTGCAGGATACTGGAATCGGTATTCCGTCGGACCAGTTGGAACGCATCTTCCGGGCCTTTGCACAGGTACACCATCAAAATGCCCATAGCTACGGTGGGACCGGATTAGGGTTGAGCATCAGTAAGCGACTGGCAGAGCAGATGAACTGTGATATCAGTGTCACCAGTGAGCTTGGCAAGGGGAGCACGTTTACGTTGACAATTCCTGTCAGCGATACCCAGCTCAAAGAGTTTGTGCAGATTGATCAACAGATCTCAGGTTCACGCCAAAAGGAAATCGTGCCGACAGATACTCACCATCTGGAGGCGAAAGTTCTGCTGGCTGATGATCGACGGGATGTGTGGAGGATTGCCAAGTATTTCCTGGAGAAAGCCGGAGCGGATGTGACTGTTGCAGAGGACGGTCGCCAGGCGGTTGACAAAGCGACTGAGGCCAGAGAAATCGGTGAAGACTTTGATGTGATCCTGATGGATATGCAGATGCCGGTGTTGGATGGTCGTCAGGCGGTGGCGGAACTGCGTCAAGCAGGATTCAAAACTCCGATTATAGCGCTGACAGCCGATGTGATGCATGGGGAACGTGAGTCGTGTTTATCGATCGGTTGTGACGACTACTTCCCCAAGCCGATTGATGGGCCGAAATTAATACAGATGGTTGCCAAGTACCTCTCAATCGACAGGCGGGCCTAGTATCGATGGCGCTCATGCATAATCGTGATGTTTTGTTTCAAGGAACCAAAGCCGCACATCAAAAGTTGGATCGACTGGTCACTCAGAGAAAGCTTCTCAGTGAGGTCGGGGGATATGTTCAGTTTCTGAGGGTGATGCAGCACGTCGGCTGGCGGTTTGCAGGGAGCATTCAGAAAGTTGAGTCTGCTGTTCCAGAGTTGAGGCGAGAGGTGCAGTTAGCGGAATTGATCTCGGAGGATATTCGGGACCTGTGTGGAGCACATGGATGGGAGTTGAGGAAACAGGATTGTGAGGAGAGTCAGGAGCGCAGAGTGGTGGACTCTTCTTGGATGTGGGGGGAAGTGTATGTGATGGAGGGGTCTGCGCTGGGAGCGCGAAAGATTCTGGAGGTTTTGAAAACGACTCCTGGAATTGGCGAGGCGACCCGGTATTTCAAGAGACTGGCCGATGATACACGTGGTCGCTGGCCGATCTTTATGGATGCACTCAATGGTGCTCAGATCGATTGTTGTCAAGCCGTGGAGGCTGCCAACGAGAGTTTTGAGTATGTGCATGGGACTATTGAAACCGCTTTACTGTCGCAGCCTGTGGCTGTTCAAGATTTCAACAACGTATGAAACAGCGCGTTGCTAATTTCATTGTTGTCGATAGAGAGCCTTTGGAGAAACACAACGGGCTGCTCAAGCGACTCTTGTGTGAGTTGCAGTCATCAAAACAAAAGAGCATGTATGACCAATCTTGAACAGTTGGCGCTGGCAAATTGCGAGCGGGAACCAATTCATATCCCAGGCCGGATTCAAACGTTTGGGCATGTGCTGGCATTTCGGTTGAAGGATTTTGTGATCGTCGGTGCGACTGAGGAATTTCCCCAGGCGGGCGAGGTGAGGGAAGATCCATTGGGGAAACCTCTGGGGGACGTTCTGGTTTCGAGAGAGTTATTGCATGCGATTCGCAATGCACTCGGTTTGCCGACGATTCGCTTTCAGCGGGAACGCCTTGGAATCTATGAGTTTGCCGGAGAGCGTGTTGATATTGCGGTACACATCATGCCTGGTGCGGGAGAACGTGGGGAGGGTGAGACGGCGATCCTGGAGTATGAAGTGCTCGATGGTGAGTGTGTTACGCCGGAGATCACGGTGGCTCGTGTGAGGAATTTGCTGGGCGAGTTGAGTCATACGAAAACATTGGAGGAGTTTTTGGGTTCATCGGTCACGACATTGCGCCGCGTGACAGGATTTGACCGCGTGATGTGTTATCGCTTTTTAGCCGACGAGAGTGGCGAAGTGGCGGCTGAGGCGAAAGCCGTGGGGTTGGAGGCGTTTTTGGGGTTGAGATATCCGGCGTATGACATTCCGGTTCAGGTGCGCGCGATGGCGCTGTTGATGCCGGTACGGGTGATAGCTGATATCGCGGACAGTCATCGTCAGATCAGGAGTGAATCGTCGTTGTCAATCGATTTGACGTATTGCTATTCGCGGGGGATCTCGCCGATCCATGTGGAGTATTTACGGAACATGGGTGTGCAGTCGACGATGAATCTGTCAATCATCGTCAATGGTCAGTTGTGGGGTTTGTTTGCATTTCATCATGGGCGACGTCGACGGTTGTCGCCGGAGTTACGCACGATTACAGAATTGTATGGCGAGTTTTTTTCATCAAAGTTGCAGCAATTGCTGGAGATGAAAAGTTTTGAACGACGCAAGCTTGTGTTTTCATTTCGACAACTGGTGAGGCGAGAGTCGGGGATGAGTTTTGTGGAAGCGTTTACGCGATTTCGACAGGAGTTAATGGATTTTGTGGATGCCGACGGGACGGCGTTGATTGCTGATGATCAGGTGCTTTGTTTTGGGCAGTGTCCGGAATCGAAGGGTGAGATCCGCAAACTAGCCAGCCAGATGAACCAGGAGTTGTGTGTCGTTGATTGTCTTGCGACTCTCGAAGAGTCGCCTGATGAATCGACGCTGGGGGGAGTGGCCGGTGTGATGTCGTTGTCGCTGGATGACGAGATGGGTTATCAGGTGCTGTTTTTTCGGGGCGAACAAGCCGAAGAGGTGAGGTGGGCAGGTCGACCGACCAAGGAGATTCAGACGGGTCCTCTGGGGCCTCGGCTTCATCCGCGTGCGTCTTTTGAGGAGTATCGTCAGATTGTGCGAGGAAGATCGCGGCCGTGGCGAGATTCTGATATCTCGATTGCGACGGAGTTACGAACAACGTTTCTGGAGTTGTTGCTCAACAATACGAAACTGACAACCAAAGCGTGGCGAAAGCAACGCGATCAACAGGATCTGTTGATTGGTGAGTTGAATCACCGGGTGAAAAACATTTTGATGCTGGTGCAGGCGATTGCGCGACAGACACGCTTGTCGGCGTTGTCGCTGGATGATTATCTGGAAGCGTTTCAGAAGCGGATTGATGCGTTGTCGAAAGCGCACGAGTTGATTGGACCGGGTCGCATCCAGTGGGCCAGTCTGATGGAGATTTTACAGATTGAGTTTCAGCCTTATCTGACATCTGCGGAAGATCGGATCGTGATGAAAGGGCCGGAAATCGGTTTTCGTCCTGATGTTGCCCCGGTGATGAGTCTGGTGATGCATGAGCTGGCATCGAACGCCGTCAAGCATGGAATTCTCGCAGAAGAGAGCGGAACATTATCGATCGAGTGGAGCTACAGCGCTGGTGGATTGAGACTGGAGTGGAAAGAGACTTTTGGAACAGCCAGGCCGTTGGGAAGTGGTCGAGGGTTTGGACTGTCGTTGATCGAGCGTGCGATCCCGCATGAATGTTCGGGTACGGTGGAACTACTGTTTTCGCCGGTGTCGTTTACTGCGACTATGTGGCTTCCATCGAGCTTTGTCAAAGTATTGAAGGAGTCGTCTGCGTTAGAATCGAAGGAACTGACGAGAGGACTTCGGCAATTGCCAAAGTTGGATAAGTTAGCCTTGCAAAACTGTATGATCTTAGAAGACAATGCGATCATCGCCACCGAGCTTGAGCAAATGCTGATGTCTGTGGGAGCGTCGAATGTGACGGTTTGTTCCAGTCAATTTGCTGCATTGTCCAATGTTGAAACGAGTTGTTTCGATTTTGTCATCCTGGATGTGAATCTGGGAAATGAAAACAGTGAAAAGATCGCCCATCGATTGCTGCAGTTGAAGATACCGTTTGTCTTTGTGACGGGCTACGAACAGACGCATTCAAGAA
This sequence comes from Planctomycetaceae bacterium, assembly GCA_041753175.1. GTDB lineage: Bacteria > Planctomycetota > Planctomycetia > Planctomycetales > Planctomycetaceae > SXPC01. The sequence continues at coordinate 5,567 of JBGSVC010000559.1, read as the reverse complement.
ATCCCGAATTCGATACGATTCCCAAACTGACGAAACCCGTTTCGCAGGTTGAACTTTATTTAGCAGTCGCGACCTGCGTTGGTAAACACGATGAAATTATTGATACTTGAAGATGATCATGATCTGGGCAGTCATTGGTGTCAGATGCTTGAGGCGAGTGGTCATCATGTGATCTTTGTGCAGAACGCAGATCATGCGATCGAACAGATTGTTTCTCAGCGATTTGATGTCGTGATAACGGATGTCTTAATCAAAGAGCAGGGTGTTTTAGCGTCGCGAGGCGGATTGACGTTGTTGAGTAAAATCAATTTTGATGTCAAACCGCGGCCTTATGTGATTGTGGTCAGTGGAGCGGATCCGGCGGCTAATATCCATCGGCATGCCGAGTTATTGTGTGCCGATCGGACATTGGTAAAACCAATAGCCGCTGCAGAATTGGTCGAGATGGTCAACGCGCTGGATCTGGCGTCGATTTGAACGTCACCGGGGATTGGGGTTGATGGCGCACGGTGAGTGGCTGTGAAAATCGCGGGCTCAAATGAGTGAGTCTTGTTGCGTCGCGATTTCGACGGAAGATTGCCTTCCCGGAAAACAAATGGGACGAGAGGCGATGCTCAAAAAACTGGTTGAAGCATGAGCAGAGAGAAGCATCGAAGTCGATTAAAAGTTGTGCTCAAGATGCGATGTGGGATGTCAGTTATTTTGCCAATTCTTGCACGCTCCAGGTGACGATTTGCCAGGCGGCGGCTTCAGCTTTGGGAACGTCACCATCGTTGGAGGTCACTGCGACGACCATGTTTTTTTCAGGCAGGAACACAACGAGTGCATACCACATGGTGTTGGAGCCATTGTGCCAATAGAGCGCTGACGGGATTTTTTTGTTAGTCTCGAATTTCACCCAGCCACAGGCATAATTATCGAGTTCCGGGGTGTGCAGCATTTTGTAGCTCTCGGCTGAGAGAAGTTTTCCCTGGCCTTGTTCGCCTTGCATGTGATCCTGGGCGTAGGTGCATAAGTCTTGCAGGGACATATGGACGATGCCAGCGGGACCGATGATGAAGGTGTTGTCGGCCTTGTCATCCAGAGCAGTTTTCATAAGCAGAATCTGGCGATGTCCTCGAGGCTGTTCGAGGTTCTCATCGGAACTTGTCGGTGGACCAAAGCCGGCGGATGCAAGTTCCAGAGGTTCGAAAACGTGTTGCCTGACGAGTTCGTCCCAGGTCTGGCCGGTGGCTTGCTCTGCCATGGCTCCGGCGATCGTGTAGCCGACGTTTGAATAAGCATGCTTTTCACCGGGTTTGAAGAGCGGTTCCGTTGCGAGGATGGACATAACGGCATCCCTTCGAGCCTGTGTGCTTTCTTTGCCGATCGCAGGCTGTTTGAATCGAAGGGCGAGGGAGAGGTTTGCCGGTGCGCCGGACGTGTGCGTTAATAATTGCCTGAGTGTGGCTGTTTTCCATGACTCGTGGATGGGAGCATCGGGAAATCGTGCGCCGATGGTTTCGTTCCAGTCCATTTGGCCGGATTCAATCAGACGGGCAATCATGGTGGCGGTGATTGATTTGGTAATCGAGCCTAGATGCCATTGGTCGTTGATCTGAGTGAGAATTCCGGAGCGGATCTTGCGTTCGCCGCACGCTGCTGCGGCTTGTTGCTCACCATCGACAACGACCATCGCGGCTAAGCCGACGAGTTGTTTTTCGGCGGTCAGTTTCGTGACAAGATCGGCTAATGCTTCGCCGGAAGGGCCAGCCTGCCGCGCTGCGGCTATCGAATCGTCTGCCGATAACCAACTAGCCAGGACGACAATGAGACACGCCGCCATCAAGAGGCTGGCGGTGACCGTGACGTTGCGAAGCCTCTTGGAGCGAACAGGGCTTGAGAAGTGGGGTGTTGTCATGGTTTGATCCGCAGAGAAGTTAGAATGTTTGACAGGCAGGTGTTGCAGATCAAAACGTCAGTCAGAATTTAAGGTGAATTGAACTCTCGAAAAGCATGTTGCAGCGAGATCGATCATGTTTGACGGGTTGGTCAGATTGAGACTATCGCTGTGAAGGTCAGAAATCAATGAGGAAACCTGTATGGCGGATTGAAATAGAAACGTCGCTGCATCATCCAGAAGAGGGTGTCTTGAGACGTGCGAGTGAGGTTCACAGTTTGACCTCCTCATTAGCCTATGCCATACTCACAATAGATCTGGAGATATCAGTTTCACGGGCACGGTTTTCGTTATGATGCGTCTTTCTCGTTCTACTGTTGAGTTGCTGGCTGAGAATGCCGAGCTTGCTGATCAGTCGACTGATTGGCCCACAGACTCACTGCGTTTGCTCCAGGCGGAGGGGGTATTGGGTTGGTCGATTTCACAAGACGATGGCGGGGCTGGGCTGGGGCGGGAGGAACTGCTTGCGGGACATGAGCAGATTGCAAGTGCCTGTTTGACAACGGCGTTTATTCTCAGTCAGCGCGAATCGGCGGTACGACATTTCATCAAAGGCCCTGCTCATCTGGGGAAACGTTTTCTGCCCGGTCTGGCTTCGGGTGAGCTATTTGCCACCGTGGGACTCTCTCAACTAACGACATCCAGACAGCACGGGGGGCCGGCTCTGCGTGCGAGCGTCCTGGAAGACGGGGGATATGAACTCTGCGGAGAGATACCGTGGGTGACGGGAGCTGATCAGGCCGATGTGATTGTCGTGGGGGCAACGTTGGAAACCAACGCGCAGATACTTGTTGCGTTGCTGCCTGATGGTGAGGGGGTCTCGTTTGAGCCTCCGATGCCGCTGGCTGCGCTAAGTGGCTCACGGACGTCAGCGATTCGTTGTGACAGGGTGAAGGTTGATGCAACGTTGGTACTCGCCGGTCCGAGTGAGCGTGTTCTGGGGGCGCTCGGGGGAGGGGGACTGGAGACTTCAAATCTGGCGCTGGGGCTGGCTGAGGCGGCAACTGTTTTCTTGGAAGAGGAGCAGTTTTCACGCGAATATCTGGCACCGGTGGCGTCTCATTTTCGAGCGACCATCAATCAGGCGCGCGGACGTTTGCGAGAACTGTTGAGTTCAACGCCTGATCCCGATGCTGTGATGCAGGTCCGTGAGGATTGTACGAAGCTGGCGCTGCGTGCCAGTCAAGCGTGTCTGCTTTCAGCCAAAGGGGCAGGGTTTGTTTCGCCCCATATGGCGCAGCGCCTTAGTCGACAGGCATTATTCTTTTTGGTTTGGTCGTGTCCGCGACCGGTCGCCGCTGGTGTCTTGCAGAGTTTACTCGGGTCCGATTGAATCCTTCCCCCGTTTCACTTTATAGTAGTGATGTCTGCTCATCGTCGGAAAAGTTTTGAAGGATGAGCAACGGGCTCTATGCTGAAATTATTTTTTCTCTCATCGATACGACAGGAACAACACCATGCGTCTGAATCATTGGCTGACTTTAGCGGCTTGCACAGTGTTGCTGGCGAGCGGCTGTATTCGTTGGGCCGATTCGCCAAAAGCTGAAGTGACGGAATTCGCTCCTGCGTTGCAGGATGAAAATGGAAAGCCGGTCGAAAACCTGGGTGATATTCCCAGCACGGGCACATACACGGTGAAAATGGAGCTTTCGACGGGAGAAGTCACGATATTGGTCCATCGGGACTGGGCCCCGCGTGGAGCAGAGCGATTTTATCAACTGGTCAAATCAGGTTTTTATGATGGCTGCCGTTTCTTTCGAGTTCTTCCTAACTTCATGGTCCAGTTTGGCATCAGCGGCGATCCCGAGATGACGAAAAAGTGGGATGTCAACATTCCTGATGATCCCGTCATCGAATCGAATACTCCCGGGAAGATCACGTTTGCCACGGCTGGTCCTGGCACGCGGACAACTCAAGTTTTTATTAACTATGAAGATAACGCTCAATTAGATCAGCAGGGCTTTTCTCCATTTGGTGAAGTGATTGACGGGATGGACGCCGTGCGGGCGATCGAATCCAAATATGCCGAACAACCCGATCAAGGATCGATTGAAAGCCAGGGAAATTCGTATTTGAATAACAAATTCCCCGATCTGGATTATGTCGTAAAAGCGACGATCATCGACGAAGCCCCCGGCGAGATGGTTGAACAGGGAACTGTGGCCATGGATGCGGGGAGTGCGGAAACGACGACATCTCCTGAAGTCACAACTGAGCCCATGAGTGCTCCTGCGGAAGCGACAACCACGCCAGAAACGTCGACGACGACATCTCCGGAGCCATCGACACCGACGATGCCAGAAAGCACGACGAATCCAGAAGTCTCCACGACACCGATGTCAGCGCCTGCCCCATCTGAGCAGATACCTGAAACGACAACGACTCCGGAACCAACAACAGCACCCGAGGCTCCTGCGCTTCCTGAGGACAAATAACGTTCGTTGCTGAAGAGACGGTTCAAGAGAGTTCGCTCAATCCGCGTTGATCGCCGAGAAGGCTGCCAAAGCCTTCTCGCGTGCTTCGGCGTGGTCGACGATCGGCGGTGGGTAATCGCGGCCTAGATGAAAGCCGATTTCTTCACAGGATTGTTCGTCGGCTTCCCAGGGTCGATGAATGACATCGTCTCCAAAATCTGCCAATTCCGGCACCCAGGTGCGCACGTATTCGCCTTCGGGATCGTAGCGTTCGCCCTGAGTGATTGGATTGAAAACGCGAAAATAGGGGGCTGCATCGGCACCACAGCCGGCTGTCCATTGCCAGCCGAGGGTGTTGCTGGCCAGATCTGCGTCAATCAACGTGTCCCAAAACCATGTGGCTCCCTCCTGCCAGGGAATTCTCAGGTCTTTGGTGAGAAAGGAGGCAACGATCATTCTGACTCGGTTGTGCATCCATCCGTGTCCCCACAACTGCCGCATGCCGGCATCGACGATGGGATAGCCAGTCTGGCCTTGTTGCCAGGCTTTTAGCCCAGTCGGATTGGTTTCCCAGGAAAATTTGGCGAACTTCTCGCGCAATGGCTCTGTTGGCGTGTTGGGGAAGTGATACAAAAGGTGATAAGCAAATTCCCGCCAAATGACTTCGCTCAAATACGTTTCCGGATCGCTCTTTTTTTTCTTATCTGGTTTCCCGTACTTTTCAACAACAGCCTGCCAGATCTGTCGCGGCCCTATTGCTCCCAGCGCCAGATAGGGAGATAAGCGGGAAGTGCCATCGACGTCCGGACGATTGCGATCCTCCTGATACGCATTGATCGGCTGCGCTACAAAGTCGTGGAGTCGCTCGCTGGCTCCATCTTCGCCGGGCTTCCAGTATTGGGCCATTTGCTCATGCCATGGGATTTTGGGAGTCAGCTTTAACTCTTCCAATTTCAAAGACTTTGGCCACGTTTTGGGAGAGATGAGTTTGCGGGGGTTGAGTTCGGGGGCAGCGAATTGGTCGCGTTCCAGTAAGGCCCGCCAAAATGGAGAAAAGACCTGATAGGGCGAGCCCTGTTTGGTTTCAATCTCCCAGGGTTCTGCGAGCAAGGCGGAGTTGTGACTGCTGACCTGGATTCCTTCACTTTTGAGCGTCTGTTTGATGTGACTGTCCCGGGCGATCAGGCTGGGTTCGTAGCACCTGTTCCAGAAGA
>JBGSVC010000558.1:0-6356 GCA_041753175.1 Planctomycetaceae bacterium | reverse complement strand
GGACGACCATGATTCCCATTCGAGATAACATCCCCTCGCGCGCTTTTCCCTTTGTCAACACGGGCTTACTGATTACGACAACCATCATTTTCATCGTGCAGCTCGTAGCGGGAACCCATCAGGAAGAATTGATCTCCAAGTATGGGATGACACCTGCGTTCGTCACCGGCAAGGTAACGCAGGGAGCAAATATTGAGCAGGGAATCGATCTGGAAATTGAGTCTCCCATCGAACAGGACAGGCCCGCATTTCTAGATCGGCTCCCAGCCATTCCTCCCGTCCTGACATTGCTCAGTTGCGTGTTCCTGCACGGGGGATGGATGCATTTTATTGGGAACATGTTGTTTTTGTATATTTTTGGAGACAACGTCGAAGATAGCTACGGTCACGGTAAATATCTCATCTTTTATCTGGGATGTGGAATCCTGGCCAGTTTGTCACATCTGGTCAGTGCACCTGATTCGATGATTCCGACAATCGGAGCCAGTGGTGCAATCGCAGGCGTGATGGGAGCCTACTTTTACTTATGCCCACATGCCAAAGTTCAGGCAATCCTGCCGATTTTCGTCTTTCTGCACATCATCGTTTTGCCGGCCCCGTTGTTTCTGGGACTCTGGTTCTTATTGCAACTCGGCCAAGGAGTGTTGATGAGTGGCGAAGGCGTCGCGGGTGTTGCCTGGTGGGCTCATATCGGAGGGTTTGTCGCCGGATACTTGCTTAGCATCGCTTTGATTCATTCAGGTCTCATTCGTGAAGCCATGCATGTCCGCTATCCTGATTCACATCAAACATTCCAGCGCCTCCCCAAGCGTTTTTGAATTGTCCAGACATCGTTTCTGCGAGAATCGCGTTGGCTGGTCGTTTTTCTTGAAACCATTTCCGGCAAATCGGGGTTCAAAAAGTACGAGCGTCTTTATCGTCAATAAAAAGGTTTTGATATGCGATCAGTTTCCATTCTACTATGGCCATCAGCAGTTTTAGTATATTGCCTGATGACCGTCGGCTCACTCCAGGCATCAGCTTCGATATGGACACACCCGATTACTGAAATTCACGGCAATAAAACGACGGTCTTTGACTATCAGCAGGATCATTTGCTGGTCATCGCGGTGACGAATACAACCTGCCCGTTATGTCGCAAATACGCCCCCAAACTCGTCGAACTTGAAAAAATGTACGCCTCACGTGGCGTGAAATTTCTGTATGTCAATCCTACCTCGCAGTCAGATACTCAGGCGATGACTCAGATGATCGACTCGGTCGGCTTTCAGGGGACATACGTCATCGATCCTCAAAACGCTCTGATCGAAATTCTCGATGCCCACACCACTACAGAAACCTATCTTGTTTCCAAAGCTGGACAGATCGTGTACCGCGGAGCTGTGGATGATCAGTTTGGAATCGGGTATGCCAAAGATGCCGCATCGAGCACGTTTTTGAAAGACGCGATTGAATCGCAACTGACAGGGACTATGCCTCTGGTCACCACGACCGAAGCTCCGGGGTGCATGTTGAGCCGCAATCCTCAGCCAAAAGTTGCTGAGGATCAAACGACCATGACCTACTTCGGGCAAGTCGCCCATATCATGCAGGAAAAATGTGTGAACTGCCATCGGGAAGGCGGAGTCGGGCCGTTTCGCCTCGACCGAGTCAGTGATTTACTGGAACATCAGGGAATGATTGAATACGTGGTCTCTGAAGGCCTGATGCCACCATGGTTTGCCAATCAAGCAGCCGCTCCTGACACGCATTTTGCCAACGATCGTTCCCTCTCGCGGAACCAAAAACAGACATTGCTTTCTTGGCTTTCAAGTGACCATCCCTTGGGTCAAGTTTCTGAGGGACCAGTTCCCGTAACCTATCCCGAGGAATGGCAAATTGGCAAGCCAGATATGATTGTCCAGCTTCCTGAACCTGTGGAGGTCAAAGCCACCGGCACGATGGCCTACCAACATCTCGTCGTCGATCCTGACTTAACGTCGGATCGCTGGATCGAGTCCGTTGAAATTCGCCCCACCGACCCATCGGTTGTCCATCACGTGCTGGTCTTTGAAGTGGCTCCTGGTGAAGGTCTGGCCAAACGCGGGGAAATCGACGAAGAAGAAGGCTTTTTTGCCGCTTATGTTCCCGGGAACAGCTTTCAAATCTATGGTTCGGGGTTTGGACGTCGTTTAGCCAAAGGCTCGCGATTTGTTTTCCAACTCCATTATACACCTAATGGCACAGCGACGACCGATCAGACACGCATGGGGATCAAGTTTGCTGACAAGCCCCCCGAACATCTCATTCGGGTTGTTGGCGTTTCAAATCATCGCCTGACAATTCCGCCAGGCGCCAGCCATCATCCTCAAGTGGCGACAAAGCAAGTCCCCGTCGACGTGAAAGTCTTGAGTTTCACACCCCATATGCATCTGAGAGGCTCGGCTTTTCGATATGACATCGTGAGCACTTCCGGGGATCGCCAGACTGTGCTCGATATCCCTCATTATGATTTTAACTGGCAACTCGAATACAAACTCGCGCAGCCACTCTCTGTGAAAGCAGGAAGTCGCATCGAAGCCACCGCGTGGTACGATAACAGCACGGCCATAAAGCCAACCCTGATCCGGAGCGAACCGTCAAATGGGGGCCTCAAACCTACGACGAAATGCTGATCGGCTATGTCAGCTATTATGTCGAGCAGGAAGATCCGTTGGCGGTCAGTCCTGCCTCCGATCCTCAAGCCGACACCCGCCAAAAAGAACTCATCGAATCGTCGTTTGCTAAAATGGATAAGAACAAAGATGGCGTGATCACCGCTCAGGAATTGCCCCGACCTCAGCTCTTCGAACTGTTGGATGGCAACCACGATGGTTCAGTCACCAAGCAAGAAGCAATCGAAAACTTTCCAGACAAAATCGACTTGTTGAAACTGCTTCAAAGCCGCAAAAGGGAGTCGTGAAAATTTCGCGGGGCATTCTTTCAAAAAGATTTCACGGCATAAGGCTTTGTGGTTTTTAACCAGCCGCATAGTTGCTCAATGGAGTTGGCTAAAGCTGTCGAGGCTCCCATGGATGAACGACGCAACTGCCACAAATCAACGACCGATTGAGGGCGATGCCAGATCATGCCAACAAGCGTCCCCAGCTTCAGAGCACCAGACTCGGAGGTGAGATTGAGCACACTTTTGGGTAATGCCGTTTGCGCATCATCTGAGACGACACGTAATATCCCGAACTTCGTTTGACGTTGTTGACAGATATCGGCGATCGCAAATGACTCCATTTCCACGACCTGCGCATGGGTCGATGCGCGTAACTCAGCTTTACCCTGAACAGTGCAGACAGCTTCTTCGACAGTCACGACGGACACCTGCGGGATCGACAGTCGCGACAAGATTTCAGGCGACAGGAGAGTCTTCGTCATGGGAATGGCTCGACCCGCCGTCCGTTTGACTGATTTTCCTAAAACGACTTGCCCGGTCGATAAGTGTGGATCAAGCCCGCCACAAAATCCCACCGAAAAAATCCATGTCGGACTAAACGCATCAATCATACTATGCGCGGCTCGGGCAGCGCGCATTTGACCAATGCCCGTTTCCACAACAACAAGCGGAATCCCTGAAAGCTGTGTCGACCAGGATCGAAATCCGTTTCCTGACGTTGTTTGACCAAATTTCGTCAGGCCCCGGAGTCCTGCCAATTCAAATGGCAAAGCCGACAGGAGCACAACCGGTGGTACATCTTCAGGCAGATTTTCAGGGGGCGTGGTCACATTCGACCTCTTTGCAGAATGTTGACTGCAACCAGACGCAATAGTTTGCAACCCGCTGATCTCTCAATAGGCTGCATGATCCAGGGATGGAATCAACACACACGCCCGGTTTCAAGCGTTTTTGGACTCAAAGTCTTTCATGAAACTGACCAGATCCACAACACCTTGAGCCGGAAAAGCATTGTAAATACTCGCTCGCATGCCACCGACACTGCGATGACCTTTCAAACCGTCGAATCCTGCCGCCTTGGATTCTTTGATAAAACGGGCATCTGTTTCTTCATTTCCGGTGACAAAACAGACATTCATCAACGACCGTGAACCGGCATCTGCCGTCGTTTGAAATAATGAAGAAGTTTCCAGAAACTCATACAACGGCTTGGCCTTGGCCGCGTTGTGGGTCGCCATCGCAGAGAGTCCACCCTGAGCTTCAATCCAGTTGAAAACCAGCCCCATCAAATAAATGCCAAATGTGGGCGGCGTGTTATACATCGAATCATTGGCCGCCTGAACTTTGTATTGCAGCACTTCCGGGATCTTGTCATTGCCTTGTTCCATCAAATCCTTGCGGATGATGACCAAAGTCACTCCCGAGGGCCCCAGGTTTTTCTGCGCCCCGGCGTAGATCACGCCATGTTTCTGAACGTCGATCGGACGGGAATAAATATCACTGGAGGCATCAACAGCCAGAAACGCCCCTGATGGGATTTCTGGGACATGGTGAAATTGAGTACCGAAAATCGTGTTGTTGGAGGTGTAATGGACGTAGCGAGGACGTTCCGAATAGGCAGTCGTTTCAGGAATATAACAAAAGTTGCGATCCTTACTGCTACAGGCTTCGTGTGCTTGACCGTAGCGTTTGGCCTCTTTGATTGCTTTTTGAGACCATGAACCCGTAATGAGGTAATCGGCCGTTTGATCAGGTGTCAGGAATGTCATCGGGATTTGAAAAAACTGGGATGTCGCGCCCCCTTGGAGAAAAAGAACGGCATAGTCGTCTGAAATATTTCCAAGTCGACGACAGGCTGCTTCTGTTTTGGCATGAACGTCCACAAACGCTTTCCCGCGATGGGAATGCTCCATGATTCCAATCCCCGTATCGCCCAAAGAGAGCAGATTCTCGCGAGCTTCTTCCAAAACAGGGACTGGCAATACTGCAGGGCCAGGAGAAAAATTATAAATACGCTTAGTCATGGATAAGAGATTCCGATGCCAGGGGAACAAGTCAAATGAGGACAATATGTCCAAAAACATATCCTAATTACCTTCCAGGAAATTTGGAAGTGGCCCAGTGTCTCTGAAGCTCCTGGTGGATTTTCATCCGGCTCATTGCTCACTTTTTGACGATGTCAGGCTGACTGCCTCGTTTTCAACTCAGCAAATGCACCAATTATGATCTGGAATTCGCCATTGACTCCCGATAGAATCGAGTTAGTCCTTGTCTATATGATGATCTTGCCATGGCAATTTGATGCCACAAGATCCTCTCCCGTGAATTTTTCATCTTCCCCGGTCAATTCCGATGCAACAGTCAGCTAATCCACTTTACTGGTCGTTCAGCATCGGCAGGCTGTGCTCGACGCGGATTTTTATTAGTTATTTTCTTCCGTTGTTGCTGATCAGTTTTCTGATTCGCTTTGGCTGGGTGACGGGCTTAACGATTTCAGCCGTCTTGTTGCTAAGTGTGCTGGCCCACGAATTGTTCGGACATGTTCTGATCTGCCGGATGACCGGTGGTTACGGGGAAGAGGTTTTGTTGTGGCCATTGGGCGGGTTGGCTTTTGTTCAACCAGAACCCCATTTTATGTCGCGTTTTCTGACGGCAGCAGGTGGTCCATTTATCAATGCTGTCATTTGTCTGGTGTTCCTGCCCACGGTCTATTTGTCGGGACAGTTTTCATCCGTAATGAATCCAATGACAATCCCATCGTTTGAAGAGTCCGCCAGCTATATCGAATACCTGATACTCATGTTCTTTGCCATCAACCTGCTGTTGTTGATTGTCAATTTGTTGCCAGTTTTTCCCCTGGACGGAGGACAGATTCTCGAGACTTTTCTGCTGGAACACACCGATCATAAAACCGCGCGTCAAACATCGGTTCAGGTGGGCATGGTTGCGACAGTTCTCATCAGTATCATCGGTTGGTTATTGGATAGCGCTGCGATTCTGGCGTTTCTGGCCATGCCCTTATTGGTGATGAATATGTGGGAATATTTCCGATTGCAGATGCCCGATTCCATTGAAGAGTCCTTCATGGGGTATGATTTTTCCCAAGGCTATACCAGTCTTGAAAAAAGCTATCAGACCAAATCCAAAGTCCACAAATCTTGGTTGCAACAACGTCGCGAGAAAAACGAAGAACGCAAGCGTCTCAAACTTGCCCAGCAACAACGCGATCTCCAACTGCGCCTCGATGAACTGCTGCAAAAAGTCTCCCGGGTTGGTATGGAACAACTAACTGCCACCGAGAAAAAAGAACTCATCCGAGCCAGTGCATTCGTGAAAAAAGATCATCAGTCCCGCAGCAAATAATAAATCGATCCCGGGGACCATTTCCAGTAGGGAACCAAAGGTGCTGGCACATAATCACTACGAGCGTGCT
>JBGSVC010000557.1:0-5974 GCA_041753175.1 Planctomycetaceae bacterium | reverse complement strand
TTCGACAGGCCAGGCGTGTGCTCGAAATCGTTCGTGGGATTGTTTTAATGAGAGTTCGTGTTCGGCAGCTATTGTCAGTGCGAGGGCGAAAAGATTTTGAGAGAGTTGGCCGATGGGAGTGCGGGGCGTGTTATTGATATCGTTTTTGGTGATCTCGACGTAGATTTTGTCGGCGGGTTTAGTGGCCAGACCGTTGACTGTTTCAAGCTGTTGTAATTTCTTTTTGATTTCGAGTCGGCGATTGTCGAGTTGTTGTACGTGAGATTTCTCTTGTACGATCATCAAATAATAGGAGCCGCCGAGGAGAGCGGAGGTGATCGCCAGAATGAGAACCAAATAAGCAAGGACGCGCAAAAGCATTTTGAAACGGCTTTCAAAACGAGGAGACAGGGGATTTGCCGATCAGGGGAGGGGAATTGTGGAGGGAAGATTTGTGTCAGACTTCTTCGGTATAGGAATCCACAACGTCACTGATCGGAATCACTTTTGCGGCGCGTCTGTGATCTTACAGACTTTGTGTGGGCAAGTCCAATTTTGAGAGGATTATTGGCGAAGAAGTGAGGGGGCTCAAGCAGGTATCATCTGTGGCATCCGGCGGATGCTTGGGAATCATTGCAGGCGATACGCATATGTATTCTCACTCGGAACTGAAGTTGTGAGCCGAGTACTTTGCAGTGGGTTGACAGGATTGGGGAGGGTGGGGTTGGGTTTGTCATGGGGAGATAGTCGTCAAAGATCCCTGTTAAGCTGGCCACGCTGCCCTGAAGAGATGGTCTTGCGAAGGGAGTCATGATGTTGACTCGTCGGGTCATCACCAGGATGATCCTGCCATTTTCCAGGTTGATTTCTATCGCCTGAGACATCGGACTCGTCAGATCAACGTCATTATTAGACGTGGTGTTGTGAGGCGGGTCTGGCCAACAACCACGATGCTGGTCAGACCAGACCGCTATAAATGAGTTATTTTTCCAGATCATTATACGTATTTGTCATTGAAGCAGGTTGTTTTGAGCATTGAGGAATTCTTTCATATTATAGTTTCCTCTCTAATTGACTTCGGTAAATTTATACATTAGTGTCATTCGATACTCGACTAACTCACATATTCTGATATGGCAATTCCAAGATTTCTTAAACTCATTTCGATCGCGTTATTGTCTCCATTTATCGTGACTGAGAAATTTTCCTGATCGTGAACCAAGCTTTGTCACGCTTATTTGAGAGCCTTTCTTAATGCTTACTTCTGGAGATTCTTATGACCTATTGTGGCCTGACCATGAGCCGTCGACGTGGCTTTACCTTGATTGAATTACTGGTCGTGATCGCGATTATCGCGACACTTGTCGCTATTCTTCTTCCTGCGGTGCAACAAGCCCGTGAAGCGGCACGTCGCAGTACTTGCAAAAACAATCTGAAACAGATTGGTATTGCGATGCACAACTATCACGATACACATGGTGTATTGCCTTTTGGTCTGATGTGGCGCAGGGCTCAGGATACCGATGGCTTTTTGAATGGTGGGTCCACAAGCAATAAAAACTCTGTCGCTGGGTGGTCGGTCATGATTTTGCCTTTTATTGAACAAGGGCCGATGTATGACACATTGATTTCGCATATGGCCTCTCGCAACAACTACGATCCTGACTTTGGTGATCCTACGATTGGGACTAACGTGATTGCTGTTTATACATGTCCCTCAGACATCATGGATACGATCAATTCCCAACGACAGGATCGTGCGAAAATGAATTATGCTGGCAGTGCAGGCGCTCGCGGCTTAAAACGAGATGGCAGCGATGCCCTGGTCGCTGATCAGGCTGCTGCAGACAACACCGAGGTCTTTGATGGTCTGTTTGGCAGCAACAGCGCAATAGGTTTCCGAGATATCACCGATGGCCTGAGCAACACTGTGATGGTCGGGGAAGTTGATGGAGCGGATGGGACTGGTAATTCACCACGGCGAGCAAAAATCTGGGTTGGTTCACGACGAGCCCGCTGGCTGAATGCACAGCTTGCTGCTATGGATGGAAGCGATGCGAGTATGTTGTTGAACTGCGAAGCCGGTGCCAATTGTCTGTGGAGTAGTTTTGGAAGTCTTCACCAGGGAGGGGCTCAATTCACACTGGCGGATGGCTCAGTGCGATTCCTCAGTGAGAACATTTCCACGGTCACGTACACGCGTCTGGGACAGCGTGAGGATGGTGAGGCTATTGGAGAATTCTAGGAGTCTGTTGAAAATCGACTTCGCATCAATGTTGATGAATTCCATTTCAACATATAACAACGCCTGAAACCATGCGTTTTTGATGATTGCATTTTTGGAATCATCCCGTCCATAGAGAAAAACTAGGGGCTGCCAGTCGATGCTTGGTGACAGGCTAATGAAATCAGATGTTTTAAGAGTTGCGTCAGGTCATTTTCGGCATGAATCTCCCTGAGGATGAAAAAGGAACAAGTATGTCTCGAATGTTTTGGCTGAGCCTTTTCCTTGCGATCGGGGCGCTGTCAGGTTGCGGTGGCGACGGCCTTGATTTCCAAGTTGCTCCCGTGAACGGAATTGTGCTCCAAGAAGGCTCGCCATTAGTGAACGGGTATGTGGAATACTGGCCAGTCGATGGCAAGCGTCCTTCACTTGCCAGAACGAATGACCAAGGCCAATTTGAACTGTCTTACAACTCCGATGTTAAAGGCGCTGCCGTGGGAATGTGTTCGGTCAAAATTGGAACTGGCGGCATTCCTGATCCTAATGATCCTGATGGACGGACAGATCTCCCCAAGAAAGAGTTGCTTGTTCAGGAAATTGAAGTGGTTGCTGGAGACAACATGCATGAGTTTGATGTCCCATTAAGTGGTGCCAATCGCAAAAAAAAGTAAATGCGTTTGAATCCTGGAAAACTGATTGGCTCGCTTGATCTGTTGAGGATGAAGCGAGCCTTTTGTGTTTCCTGGCTTCGCCTGGGTTGCAATTGCTGACTTGACAGAAGGCTGCAGAAGGTTGGCTTGGAGTTTTTTGAAAATCAACATGGACGACATCAAGGCGGGAGAGAAGCCGGTACGGGATTTTGGGGATATACCGCCTGTGATGCAAATTACTCAAAATAGATTGACTCTATCTACTTGGAATCTTGTACCGGGCTGATTGTGACTGTGTGAAAGTCGGTTTTGAAGATCTGCTGTTCCTGGCCGGTGAAGATGATGTATTTGTCAGTTGCCTGATTTATGTTGTCGAGGTGATGGAAACGTTGTCGAAAGTGGTAGTGATCGCCGGCATCGTCACTGCCCAGCCAGTTAAATTCAATTTCTGCATGTTGGTCTTTGTTTTCGAGGATTATATTTCAAAAGAGTGTCGTGAATTGTTCGATATTTGATCCGAGTAAGAACTTGCTTGTAGAGTCTACAGTGCTGGTTATAACGCAGGCATTAGGAAAGAGGATTGTGGTTTTGTCGAGTACGGGGTGATGCTGCGTATCTGCTTCGAGGGGAGTCAAATCGCGATAAATAAACTTGGTTGTGGTGGTTACACTTGTCGGGTTGGACGATGTTCCTCCTCGGAATCCGAGAACTTCTTCGAATAGAAACCAGCTAAAAAATACTGCGAGGATGAAGCAACTCAGATAGATTGGGGGTATGAGTGGTGAAGATTTCATAGGGGCTTTCTGATCATGAATGAATGCACGAGTCTATTAACTTCCAAGAGGTGTGGAATTAATAAACTTTTCAGAGTGGCGAGGGTGTTCTTTCATTGATGTTATTGACTAGTTGTCATAGGGAGATCGTTAACACAGGTCACTTCGTTATGCTTTTCCGGAACGAAAAACATGGAACATACCTGTGTAAGATATGCTATTTTGTCAAAGATCCCTGGTAAGCTGGCCACGCTGCCCTGAAGAGATGGTCTTGCGAAGGGAGTCATGATGTTGACTCGTCGGGTCATCTCCAGGATGATCCTGGAGGCGAGCGGGATTTGTGGAGCGCGCGATGAATAGGGTTTTCTTCGTGTCAGCATCTCAACAAATCAGGACGTGCGATTCCAGTGGAATCTTTCGAGTGCGTGGCGAGAATGTGTGGCGGATGGTGGAAATGTGGGGTGATGAGATCGAGGGGTGGGGGATTATTGACCATTCCCTGTTGTTATTCGAGTTTGATTTGGAGATTTTCTGAGCCGTCGGGTGGGATGGTGATTCTGAGGGTGGTTTCGAGTTGGTCGCTGAATTTTTTGGGGAACTTTTCTTTGACTTTGCGTTGCAAGAGGAGTTGTTCGATGTCTTCTCCGGAAATGGGATCGTGAGGTTTGCCGTCTTTATTGAGAAGTTGGCTGACGGCGACTCGGTAGTCGCCGGGGAGCGCGCCAGCGTATTTTCCGTCTCGGAAGTCAAAATGACCATTGGCATCTGTGGTGGCGATTGAGCCAAGATATCCAGGAGTTGAAAACTCGATGGGCACCAGAGTTACTTTGATGGCTGAGAGGGGTTTGCCATGTTGCGTGAGAGTCCCTGAAGCGGGTTTGAGTTGCGAGCGGTAGTCGGAGTTGCTGCTGCATGCGGACTGGTGGAGCAGCAGGATAATCAAGCAGCAAGAGAATACTTGCTGCCTGTGGGTTGGCTGTCTAGAATTTGACAGCGTGGAAGGAGTTGCGATGCGTTTAGAATTCACCGACGACGGCTCCGTCAGCGATAATGCCGAGGGGTATCAAGACGTTGTAGAAGTCAATATTTTGGGAAATAAATCGGACGGCCCCATCTCCCATGAGGAATTGCGCACCACCTTTGTGCCAGCTTCCGAATGTCCAGGCAGTTTGTAAATTTGGTGGGCACTTGGGATCAATTTTCGAATAATCAGCATTGATGTGGTAGGTTAGGTGGCTACCCGTCAATCGTCCGTGGCAGCAGGTACTGGTGCCGGCGCCCCAGAAAGGTCCGTGACTAGTTCGAGAAGATTCTTGCTTTGCTTCACCGACTAAGATGGTATTGCTGAGTCCGTCTTCCAAATCTCGGAACCGAGCAGCTCCATCATTGCCGAAGGCACCTTTGAACTTTGTTTGGATGAGGGGGTAGAAGGTGCTGTAGTCGGTGGAAATACCTGATGAGAACAGATAGTTGCTGCGAGCGATTTTGTTGGCCTCACTTGGGTCTCTCGCGAGATTGGGGTTATTTTCGAATAATTCCCCATCGGCTGGATCGGAAGGGCAGATGTGCATGGCCAGTCTGGTGCTGTAGATCGGTTGATTCTTGACGCTGGTGGTCGCTCCGGCTGCCAGTGGGTAGTTATTGGGGTTGGAGATGCTGGAGGGGTAGTTGAAATCATAGAGGTCGTAGAGACCAGATTGTTCGATGTAGGGGAGGATGAGCACCCAACCGGTCGTATTTAGGACAATGTGATTACCGGACTGTCTGCCTGAGCCGATCAGAGCGGGGGGGAGGACGCCGTGGGTGTCGTGGTAGTTGTGGAGTGCTAAACCGAGTTGTTTGAGGTTGTTTTTGCAGGTCGAGCGGCGTGCTGCTTCGCGGGCCTGTTGAACGGCGGGAAGGAGGATGGCGACTAGAGTGGCGATGATTGCGATAACAACCAAAAGTTCGATGAGGGTGAAGGCGGCCCGTTTCAACTTCATGAAGATCTCCAGTACTGTGTTAACCAGTGAGAGGGTGTTCCTAGTTTACGAGCTTCAGGGGTAACCCTTCAATATTTACGATAGCAATAGAATCTAAATTAGTATACAGCGAAAGCGGGAAAGTTGTTTGTGGGGGAAAATTAGTTGCCGGGAAGTCATCTCGTGAAAGTGTGTCATTTTGCGAGAGGGTGACACTGCGTTTCACCGCTGGCGGTGCTTTTGCGTGGTGGAGGTTTGGTATTTCGTTAGTCGCGGTCGTAGAGGATGTCGCGCTGGGCGGGGTCGGTGATTTCGCCGTCGCAGATGTGGCCCAGGAAGTTTTCCTGCATCATCTGGGCTTGTTCGGGGACCGGGACCTTGTCGCTG
>JBGSVC010000556.1:0-1937 GCA_041753175.1 Planctomycetaceae bacterium | reverse complement strand
CAACTTCCGTTAAGCTCATGTCGACCTCCGTGTGGCTGATGGAATTGATAGAACGCACATTCTGTGCGAAATACCAAGTCACACGAAGGTCATTTTTTGCTAGCATCAGAGCACCGCCAACTTCAAAACTGCACGACCTCTCATCGGGGGAGACGGCAACGATCCCATCAGACTTGCCCATTCCGATTGAGTCACTTCTGTCTCCTGCATCCAAAAGCCGCAGGGCATCGTCATCTCGACTTGCCTCTCGTCGGAGTTGTTACCGACTTCAGACTTCGGGCTCCCCATCAGGAAGCGTCCCGGCGGACACCAGTGAAATGCCATCTCCATATCGTTCAACACGCGGCGATCTCCAGCAAACGTCCCGCCATCAATCGGACTTGGCGGTTCGTTCCTCTCTTGGGAATCAGGGCCTGCCGCAATCTTCTTCGCCGCTTCTTCGGGAGGCAATCCGTCTGGTACTGCTTCGGCGGCTTTCTGTCGCGCGCCATCGGGCGTTCGCGATAAGGGATCTTCGATTCCGGCGTTGAAAAGCGATGAACTGAGCGCCGCGTTCAGAGCGAGACAAGCCAAAAAGCCGAATGTGATCATCGGCCAAGGCCATGACCGCAGATTCCAAGCAAATCGAGGGTTGGTGTTCAGGGCAGTCTCGGCCGTACTCGGCCCTTCCTGGATAATCGCCAGATGCTGTCGAAGTCGCGTTGCCACTTCCGCAGCCGATTGAAAGCGGTCTTCGGGAGATTTAGCCAGGAGTCGATTGACGATCTCAGACAACCATCCGGGTACTTCTGGATTAATGTGTTCCATCGGTCGCGGAGTGTCTTCGCAAATGCGCTTCAATGTTGCCACGATACTATCCGCCCGGAACGGCGGTCGTCCCGTGCACATGGTGTACAGCACGGCGCCCAGGCTGAACAGATCCGTCCGATGGTCGACACGTTCACCGGAGGCCTGTTCCGGCGACATGAACTGCGGCGTACCGGACAGGTCACCGGTGAGGGTCATGGCGACATCATGCACGGCCTTGGCCAGGCCGAAATCGGTCACCTTGACTCGTTCTACACCATTTTCGAGCAGGATATTCGGGGGTTTGATGTCACGGTGGGCCAATCCCTGTGCATGGGCCGCCGCAAGCCCCTCGGCCATCTGCGCTCCGATTCGCAGAATTTCCTTGACGGACAATGCTCCCTGTGAGGCCAGCTTCTCTGCGAGCGTCGTACCTTGCACAAACTCCATGACCAAATAGGGCGGATCGTAAGTCTCATCGACGGCGTGAATGACCACAACATTCGGGTGACTGACCGCAGCGGCAGAGCGGGCTTCGCGCTCGAACCGTCTGCGGGCCATCGGTTCAATCGCGATTTCCGGAGCAAGCACCTTAACGGCCACGATGCGTTGCAGCTTGGAATCAAACGCCCGAAAGACAATCCCCATGCCACCACGACCGACACACTGCAGAATGCGATAAGGCCCCAATGATCCTAAATCGTCGGCGACGATGGGTGGCCTGAGGAATGGAAACTCTTCCTTGGAAGAGGCGTGATGCGTCGGCTGTGCTGGGTCCATGGCTGGGTATCTCCCCGGGACCGCCGGTTCGAGGAAACGTCCCGCTTCCCGGGCCGCAATTAAGAGCGAGAGGACCTGTTCCGCGAGTTGAGGATAACCATCACAAGCCTGCTGGACGTACTGGCGACGTGCTTCTGCATCAGGCATTTGTATTGCCTGCGAGAAAACTTCCTCCAGCATGTTCGTCTGGTTCATGGTCCGACCTCGGTCTTCATTCGTCCCCTACTCTCTCAAGCGTCCTTTCCATGACAGGCGCCTCACAACTTTCCAATCTTTTTGTCCCCAGACGCCAAATCTGATTCCCGCCGCTTCAGCCGCTGGAACAACCAGGCTCTTGCGAAAGTCCAGTGGCGGGAGGCCGTGGCGCGAGA
>JBGSVC010000555.1:0-4099 GCA_041753175.1 Planctomycetaceae bacterium | reverse complement strand
GTGCGTCCGCAAAGCCTTGACGCACCCTACGCAACTAAGGTGCGTCCGCAAAGCCTTGACGCACCCTACGCAACTATCACGATCTCTGAGGTGCCTCCGCAAAGCCTTGACGCACCCTACGCAACTTGACGCACCTTACGAAACTGGGGGGGAGGGTTTCGGATGGGGGGGGGATTGGTGTAGACTGAATGCAGTCGTGATGGGGCGTCGGTCCTGTGGGCTGGATTTCGGTGATCAATTCTCAGTGGAAGTGGTGGAGTATGTCGTCGCCTGGCCGGACAGCGAATCGTTTGATTCATGAGACGAGTCCATACCTGTTGCAGCATGCCTACAACCCGGTGAACTGGTTTGCGTGGGGGCAGGAGGCTTTTGATGTGGCTCGGCGGGAGAACAAGCCGATTTTTTTATCGGTCGGATATTCGGCCTGTCATTGGTGTCATGTGATGGAGCATGAGTCTTTTGAGAATGACGAGATTGCGGCGTTGTTGAATACGCATTATGTGTCGATCAAGGTGGATCGGGAAGAGCGTCCGGATCTTGATCAGATCTATATGAAATGTGTGCAGTTGATTACGCAGCGTGGTGGATGGCCGATGTCGGTGTTTTTGGATCATGAGGGGAACCCGTTTTATGGGGGGACCTATTGGCCTCGGACCAGACAGCAGGGGATGCCGGGGTTTGACGAGATCCTGACGAAAATCAGTGACATCTGGAAGAATCAACCCGAGGACGTCAGGAAGTCGGGAACCGAGTTGACTGAGGAGATCAATCGATTGAGTTCGCCGGCGTGGCAGCCTTCGGAGTTGGGAAAGGTAGCGCTGGAAAATGCGGGGGCGTTGTTGCTCAAAACGGCGGATCGTCGTCATGGTGGGTTTGGGATGGCCCCGAAGTTTCCTCATGCGATGGACCTGCGTCTGCTGATGCGGGTGGCGCGTCGCTTCAAAACGCCAGAGGCGGTGGAGGTGGTGACGCTGACATTGGACAAGATGTCTTGTGGCGGGATTTACGACCATCTGGGGGGAGGGTTTGCGCGGTATTCCACGGATGCGTATTGGCTGGTGCCGCATTTTGAGAAGATGTTGTATGACAATGCGCTCTTGACGAATGCGTATTTAGAGGGGTTTCAGTTGACCGGCGAGGAGCGCTATGCCGAGGTGGCCCGAGAGATTTGTGATTATGTGTTGCGAGACATGACATCGCCGGAGGGGGCGTTTTATGCGACCGAAGATGCTGACAGCGAAGGCGTGGAGGGGAAGTTTTTTACGTGGACAGAAGCAGAGATTGATGAGGTGTTGGGGGAGGAGTCGCGGGTCTTTAAGCATTGTTATGATGTGACCAGTGACGGGAACTGGGAAGAGGTGACGATCTTGAATGTGCCTCGCGCGCTGGCCGTGTGTGCCGAGGAGTTGGAGTTGACGGTCGAGGAGTTGACGAGTCGGCTGGCGAGTTGTCGGGCGAGTTTGTTTGACGTGCGTGAGCAGCGGGTACATCCGGGAAAAGACACGAAGATTTTGTTGTCGTGGAATGGGTTGATGCTGGCGGCGCTGGCACAGGCGGCCAATGTGTTGCACGAGCCGCGTTATGCGCTCGCGGCTTCGAATGCAGCGAAGGTGTTATGTGAAACGATGATCGAAGAAGACGATCGAGTCTATCATAGTTTCAAAGATGGGCAGGCGAAGTTTAACGGGTATCTGGATGACTATGCATGTTTCATTGATGGTCTGGTAGAAACGTATCAGGCGACCGGACAGGTGGAACTCGTTGAGACCGCGATGCGATTGGCGGATCGGATGTTGGATCAGTTTGCAGATGAAGAAAACGGGACGTTTTATTATACGTCGAAAGACCATGAAACGTTGATTGCCCGTCAACAGGATTTCCATGATGAGGCGACGCCCTCGGGATATGGGATGGCGGTGACGGCGCTGGCGAAACTGGGGCGGATCGTGGACGAGTCGCGTTATGAGGAGGCTGCTCGTCGTGCGCTTACGGCGGCGGGGCATCTGATCAAGACGAGTCCTTATGCGGTCAGTCAGATGTTGATCGCGGCTGATTTTCTTTTAGGTCCGACGTGGGAATGTGTGTTGGTGGGTGGTGAAGAGGCCAGTGAAACAGTGGAAGCCGAGAAGAAGCTGCATCGGGGCTTCGTGCCGAACAAATTGATCTTCAGGCAGGATGTGGACAGAGAAGTAAAAGACATGCCAGCATGGTTGCACAGGCATTTTGCGGATCGAATCGCCAGAGATGGAGAGCCGACGCTTTATCTGTGTGAGCGAGGACGTTGTTTGGAGCCGATGGTGGGCCTGACGCAGATCGAGGCGGGCGTGTCGGGTTTGTGAGCGCAGGGTGTCGACAATATCAGTTGTGTGGGTTTCGGAAGCGCTGGTCGTAGGAGTGTGACAGTGAGTTGAGGAAGGGCATGACCTGTCCGACGGCCATAAGAATGCGGCAGACGACAATCGGGCGTGGGTAGAAGTTGGCCAGGAAGTCGAGGCAGAATTCGGTATTGGTGTTGCGGATGAGGACGGCATTGGCGTAGTGGCCGGCGTGAAATTTTTCGGGGAATTTGAGTCCGTCGTAGATGTCGTCGATTTGGACGGGTGGGCGGACGTTTTCTTGATGAGGCATTTCCTGAGGGATTGAGGCGGCTGCGATGCCATCGCCCGGAGAAATGAAGCCCGGGGAGGGATTGTTAGGAGGCGATCCAGCGGAGGCATTGGAGGAGTGATGTTGGGGTGGTGTGTGGGTCGTCTGTGCGTGGGGATCTTGTTTGGAGAGAGGTTTGGGAGTGGGAGGGATGGGGCCGAAGGTGGATTCGTATTGTCGGACGTTGGCACGGAGCGCCTTGATGAACTGATCGGTAACGGGGAGGGGGAGGATGATGCGGGAGACGATGGAATTGGGTTGATTGAGCCGAAGGACAAAGTCAATCAGGAACTCATGTGGTCCTGACATGACGATGGCTCCGTTGGCAAATTGTCCTGAGGAGACTTGTTCGGGCACGCGGGCGGAGAGGGGCTGGAACTTGAATTCGGCATGAAGAGGTGGGCCTGAGCTTTCGGAGGGTTGAGGATTGGAACCGGAGCCTGGGGTGGGGTCTTCATCGGGGTGGGGTTGGTCATTCATGACGGTCGACATCCAAAGCAAAAGTATCATCGCGGGGTAGGAGGATAGATCATCGACGAATTGATGCCAATGATCAACCGAAACTGCAGATGAGAAGAAAGCCGGAGGTCGATGCGGCAGGGAATTAGGGTTCGGTGAGGTGATTTCGGATGGCGAAGCGGGCCAGTTCAACACGGTCATGGATATCGAGTTTGTGCATGATCCGATACTTGTGACTGTCGATGGACTTGGGGGAGAGGTGCATGGTTTTGGCGATTTCTTTGACGGACAAGCCGAGGGCAAGTTGTTTGAGGACTTCAACCTGTCTGATGGAAAGATCGTTCCAGCGTCTGCCGGGTTTGAGTTTGTAGCGGGTGTGTTTGGGGTCGAAGTAGTAGATGCGCCCTTCCTGTTCATGAGGGAAGACGGGGCGATTTCGCACGATTTGTCTGAGGCTTTCGGTGATTTCCTGGAGAGGTTGCGATTTGAGGAGATAGCCGTGGAAGCCCTGGGTGACGGATCGCTCGAGGTGATGCTCGGAGAGTTGTTCAGTGAAGACGACAATACGGGGGTGAATGTCCAATTCCGTGAGTAGGACGGCGACATCAAAAATTGTGGTGTTGCCCAGATGGATCTCTGAGATCAGTAGGTCGCAGGACTGATGTTTGAGGAATTCGATGAGGGTATTGCCGTCGCTATGTGCGGCGAGAATCGACATTGCGGAGGTGGCTTGAAATGCAAAGGAATAGGCTTGAGCGACCGAGATATTTGGGTCGCAGAGAACTATTTGGTATTCAGACGTGATCATCGTTGGCTCCTGACGTGAACACGAGAAGTGCCAGCAGTGTGCTGCTGGAGGATTTGGATACACAGGTGTGATTAAAGAGTAACGAAAGTGGTTGTCGTTGTGTCGAAGACAGAAATAGAAAGATTGGGCAGAGAACAGTTGTTGATGGTGAAGATTCACATTGATTAGAGATTTGAGAATGAAGCG
>JBGSVC010000554.1:0-7543 GCA_041753175.1 Planctomycetaceae bacterium | reverse complement strand
CGGCGGAGGTTGTGCTCCCTGTGTCCCTGCTGATCTTGCACTCTCCAATCTTGAGACGATCTACCCTCCTGAGCAGTTTTTGACACTGCGTTTTCATGAACACACAGCAGGCCTGGACCCTCTTGTCAACCAGACGTGTGAGTCCCGCTTTGAATTCTATCGAAAACTCATCGCCAATCCGTCTGAAGGATTTGGGACGCCATCGTTGTTTCTTAACGGGCGTCAAACCCCACCCATGGGGGGCGCGATACTCCACACACAAGCCCGGTTGGCATCCTTGAAGCAAAACGCCGATGCTCTCCTGAGATTGACATCACCTGTGACTATCAAATTAAAGTCGACAGATTTCGAAAACACGTCCTTTGATGTCACAGTTTCGGGAATCGAACCCGCCAAATCCGAGCATCTCTTTGTTCATGTCTTCGCTGTGGAAAAATTAAGACTCTTCCCCTCAAACAATGGTATTCAAGACCACGCCATGCTGGTACGTGCGGCATTGTCTCCTCCCGAAGGTTTCAAACTGGATGCCGAAATGCTGAAATCAGGATCCATGGAATGGAAAGTCACCTGCCGACCCGAAGAGATTTCCCAACAAATAGAAACATATCTGTCTGCCATCGAGACCAGCTACGAATTCAAATTCCCTGAGCATCCCAGCGATGTTGGACCATTAGCCGTGGTCGTATTGTTGCAAAACCATCAAACTGGTGAGATCCTTCAAGCCACCCTGGCTGAGGGGCCACAATAAACGGTATCCAAGAGCCTGAGTTTGTCATTAAAGACTTATTCATGGATTCATGATTTCAGTTTGCTCCCTCTCAAACGCAATGCATTTCCAATAACCGAAACAGAACTTAAACTCATTGCCGCCGCAGCGATCATCGGGTTGAGCAATAAACTTGGCGAAATGGGATACAATAGTCCTGCGGCAATCGGCACTCCAATCGCGTTATACACCAGGGCAAAAAACAGGTTTTGACGAATGTTGCGCATTGTCATTCGCCCCAATTGCAAGGCTTTGATAATCCCTGAAAGATCTCCCTTGACTAATGTCACACCTGCCGATTCGATAGCAATATCGGTCCCCGTACCCATCGCAATTCCTACATCTGCACTCGCCAGGGCAGGTGCATCATTGATTCCGTCACCTGCCATCGCGACATTCTTTCCCTCAGATTGCAGCTTCTTGATCTGGTCATGTTTTTGTTGAGGATTGACTCCCGCCGAGAAACTGTCGATCCCTAGTTCTTTCGCAACTGTACGAGCTGTCCGCTCGTGGTCGCCGGTCATCATGATGATTGACAACCCCATCTGATGAAGCTGCCTGATGGCGTTCGCGGTGCTGGATTTGATAGGGTCTGAGACTGCCAAAAGACCTGCCAGCTTTCCGTCGACCGCCATCAACATCACAGATCGGCCTAGATCCTGTAGTTTCCGAACATCCGCTTCGAGACTGTTGATTTCTTGAATTGATTGTTCTTCGAGGAGTTGCAGATCTCCTAAAACCAGATTTTTGTCGTTGACGAAACCACAGACTCCGCCGCCGGTAATCGACTGAAATTGATGACACTCCTGCAATGAAATATCACGTTGATGAGCTTCCTGAACGATCGCTTGGCCCAACGGGTGTTCGCTTTGCTGTTCCATACTTGCCGCCAACATCAACAATTCCGTTTCATCCCAGTCTTGTCTGGTCACGATTTCCGTAACTCGTGGCTTGCCTTCCGTAAGTGTTCCTGTTTTGTCGATGACAAGCGTATCAATCGATTCCAGCCTTTCGAGAACTTCGGCATCCTTAATTAATACACCTTCTTTGGCCCCGCGTCCTACTCCCACCATAATCGACATCGGAGTCGCCAACCCGAGGGCACACGGGCAGGCAATTATCAACACGGCAACTGAATTCACAAGAGCATACGCCAAAGCTGGCTGGGCGGGTTGCAAGACGCCCCAGATGAAAAACGTGATCACCGCTACTGCGACGACAGCCGGCACAAAATAGCCGGCGACTGTATCAGCGACTTTTTGAATCGGAGCACGACTTCGCTGCGCCTCAGAAACCATCGTAATGATCCGAGAAAGGACTGTGTCCTCATTAACCTGTTGAGCGACCATCAGAAATGATCCTGTCTGATTCACAGTCCCTCCAATGACTTTAGAACCTTTGATTTTTTCTACCGGCACGGCTTCGCCGGTAATCATCGATTCGTCAACATGACTGCTTCCCTCATGAATGCTGCCATCAACGGGAATCTTTTCTCCTGGCCGCACTCGCAGACGATCTCCTTTTTGAACCTCATCCAATGACACATCCACTTCGTGACCATCAACAACGCGATGCACTTGTGTGGGCACAAGCGAAAGCAGTTCTTCGATGGCTGCTCCTGTTTTTTTTCTTGCAGTTAATTCCAGTACCTGTCCCAATAAAACCAGAGTGATGATGACCGCCGAGGCTTCAAAATAAATGAAGGTCTGCCCATGATGCTGAAACGCCGCAGGTACTATCTGAGGAAAAAAGGTGACCATCAGGCTGTAGAGATACGCAGATCCCGTCCCCAGTGAAATGAGCGTAAACATGTTCAAATTCCCCGTGACGACAGACCGATAGCCACGGACAAAAAAAGGCCATCCTCCCCACACCACCACCGGCGTGCTCAAAAGTAGCTGGGACCACTCGTAGGCTCTGATACCCATCCACGAACCGATCGGCACCCCCACCATTGGCAACATCGACAATAAAAACACCGGTACCGTCAACACCAATGATAGATAAAAACGCGTCGTCATTTTTGTAAGTTCATCATGACCTGCATGAGAATCAACCGTGACGTTTTTCGGTTCTAAATCCATTCCACATTTCGGGCAATCGCCTGGATGGTCTTGCTCGATCTCCGGATGCATCGGACAGGTATACATCGACTTCGCGGCACGCGATGACTTGACGTTCGATTTCTCCAGCGCCATGCCACATTTGGAACATTCTCCCGGTTTGTCGCTTTCAATTCCTTCGCACATCGGACAGTAGTAAGCCGACTTCGATGATTTCTTGATAGATGTCTCATGCATCGAGGATGTCAACTGTAGGAGTTGATGATCTTCGGATTGACAACAACCTCCTGCTCCTCCTTGTGCATCGCCTTTCAAAAATTTCTGCCGACAATGTTCACAGCAAAAGTATTCCGTCTGGCCTTCCTTTGTGGCCCTGAGAGCAATCTGATCATCGACCATCATTCCGCAAATTGGGTCTTGGACTTGCATGATTTCCTCCTTCGATGATTGCCTGACGAATTAGTCTGGAACCGCCCCTCTCTGCCAACTCCCAATAAAACACGGGAAATATCTCGCAGTGATGCAGCAAGATATTTCCCGGAATGGTTCAATACATCATCCTGATCGATGCCCAGGTATATCGACCTCGTGTGTTATTGAGCAGGAGGTGGAGGGGGAACGCTCCCTGCTAAACCTGTTGAGAGGGCCGGCACTTGGGCAGCGGCGGTCCAACCCGACAATGTCGGTGACCAAACCAGTGTCTCCGGGGTGACTTGCCCACTGGCCATTCCTTGCTGCATTTGCTCCAGCGTGTATGGTCCCTGTGAGGCGCCATTGACAGCGACATGATACACGACGACAGGCACCGGCGGCGGAGCCATGGGGGCCGTTCCTGATGTTCCAAATCCGGCCCCTGCCATACGATTAGCCATGGCAAATCCCATGCCCAGTCCCATTCCTTCTGCGGCACCGCCTCCACCTGGATTCGCTGCCGCTTCTACCATCGCACGGCCCATTTGGTATGACTGATAGCGATTCATATCACCGATCACCCCCATGCTGGAACGAGTATCCAGGGCTTTCTCGACTTCCTCAGGCAGGGAAATATTGACGATGTAAAGTTGTGGCAACTCAAGTCCATATTCATCGTCGATGCGTTCACTGACTGTTTGCTTAAGTTGTGCGGAAAATTCCTGGTACTTCCCGGCCAGTTCCAAGGCTGCCACACTGGCTTTCCCCAGCAGCTCTGCGAGGGACGTGTTGATGATGGAACGCATCATTTCCGCCAGCTCGTCAGTATTGAATTCCTGATCGGTCCCCACGAGTTCTTCCAACAATGCTTTGGGATCGACCGCTTTCAACGCATAGGTTCCAAATGCTCGCAGGCGAATGGGTCCAAACTCCGGATCTCTGAGCATGATCGGATTGGGCGTTCCCCATTTCAAATCTGTGATCTGACGGGTACTGACAAAATAGACTTCTGCCTTAAACGGAGAGTCAAACCCATATTTCCAACCCATGATTGTCGAAAGGATGGGAAGGTTATCAGTTTTGAGTGTGTAATGACCGGGTTCGAAAATATCAGCCACTTGGCCACGGTGAACAAAAATTGCTTTCTGCCCGGGCCGAACGATTAACTGAGCACCGTATTTGATCTGATTATGATAGCGCGGAAATCTCCACACCAACGTATGCATAGAATCATCAATCCACTCGATAATATCGACTAATTCGCCACGTAACTTATCGAATAATCCCATGCCACTACTCCTCTAAGATATGAAAAGGACAGACCGATCGAACGCGCTATTACCTCAAACCCTGTCAACGAAGCCTGACAGGGATAGGATCACGTCATTGTAACGACGCCGACGAAATTCTGTCGATCTTTGCAGGGATGATCACCGCATTTCAGACGGAGATTCTCAAATTATTGCATCGTTCTAATAAAGTCAGCAACATCGTCTGGCTGAGCGATCCCGCGGACGAGAATTTCCAGATCATCCTGCCCCGAACTTGAAATGGCCAAATCACCCACCCCCAAAACTCGTTGCCACATATTTTGCTTGACTTGAAGATTACGTACGTCGTCATGTTGCACCTCGCTGGTTGACTTGGCAATGATCCCTTTTCGTAAGGTCGTTCTCTTATTGGTGATCTTCAGCGTCGTCGCGTGTACCTCCAACCACCAGTAGGAAAAGTAGCCCAATATCCCTAAAGTGATCACGAATAAACCATATGAAAAGAGCCCCCCTTCCTGTCCCCACAGCAATATGGCCGCAACAAACGCTACAACTCCGCATAAACACAGTCCCACGAAGGTAATTGGATACTGTCTGACCATTGATGGATGTACTTCTCGGAGAACTGTTTCGTCGTCAGTTGGCTTGGTGATCGTGTAGTCTGCCGGTTGTGCAGGATCCCATGTGAGAATTGGTTGCGCCTCAGGTGCGACTGCTAGAAATGGAACTTCACAACGAGGGCAATCGACACGTTTGCCGACAAACTCTGCCCCTACTTCAATCGTCGCATGACAAGCCGGGCATCGGTAGAAAATGTTTTTCGGATCTTGATTCATGGACGATTCCTTCAAATGGCTTTGTCGTTGAGGCGATGATGTGGGATGATACGAACAGGCAATGAGAGGGGGCAGTTTGTGTGCCAGAAAAAGTCAGGTCATGGCTGCCCCTTATATCTGTACCTCCAATAATTGCATGTGTTGTAACCCAGCAATGTGCAGTACTAACAATCAACAAGGATTTTGATGACTCACATCACAAAACGTCATTGACTGTTACACAGGAATGTTGTTGACTCAACAGAAAACAGTGTCAGAAAGGCATTTCATGTTCAGATTCGTGATTCTGATTTTCTTTTGTCCCCACATCGTCTTTGCACAAAATCCCCTGGAGCAACTCCAGCAACAGCTTCAGACGACTCAGCCTTCGCTTTACCAGCCGACACAAATAGGTGCCACCCTACGATTCAAGGATTGGGTCACTTCGTCCACCTGGATACCTGGAAATCAAAACTCGCCAGATCCTCAGGCAGTTTTAGGGACGTTTGATGAAGTCCGTTTTTATGATCAAGACTCCAAATTGATAAAATCACTCTCGCTGGATTTTGGTCCCGTCAAATCGTTGCAGTATGTCCCCACCAATGGCAGGCTCTATGCCGGGTGTCATCAGGCGATTGTGATCATCGATGCCATTGAAAAAACGATCATCGGTCGCCTGAAAGGCCATCGTGGAGAAGTCAATTCACTCGCCTACGATGAACCAAGACACCAATTATTGAGTGTCAGTAATGATCAATCCATTCGGTTCTGGAATCTCCAGACCAACGAGCAAACAGCCGTCATCGAAAAAGTAGGTCTCCCGATTTATGGAATCGACGTCTCATCGCCTCAGAACCTCTTCGCCATCGGATTAGGTGACGAAGCCGTGTTGTCTGCCGAGGGATTGGTTCAATTGTGGTCTCTGGAATCTCACAAAAAAATCGCGGATCTTGCCGACCATAAAAAGCAAACGACGTCTGTCTGCTTTACACCTGATGGTTCAAAGCTACTCTCGACCAGTCTTGATGAACGAGTGAATGTGTATGATGTCAAGACTCATCAGCCCATTGGCTTTTTTGGTGGCCACTCACGACCTACCAACGACGTTGTTGTTCTTCAAGATAACGACACCATCATCTCAGCCAGTGGCGGGATCTACAAAAAGAAATACGAAGTGAAATTCTGGAAACTCAGTGATCCTGAGGAATTCGGTTCTTTTGAACCCCATAGCGACGCCGTGTTATCGATCGCTCTGTCTCCTGATGAAAAACGTCTGCTCACCACCAGTCAAGAGAAAACCGCTGCCCTTTGGGATCTAAGTCAATTCCCTGCCCCAGCAGAGCCTGAATAATTGATGTTTGGTCAGATTTCGAAGTATCGTGCACCGAAAGAAACAATGATCAGCAAAAACAACATGCTCCAGAGAATCATTCCAAGCTGTAAATTGCTGTCAGTTGATGGGAAGTTGATTCCATCTTCTAAAGTATGGATATCTGTGTGCTTCCAAACTTTTTCGACCGCATCATATGGGATTGGTTCTAGATCGGAAGACTCCTGAATGTGCGCTGTTCCCTGACCAGATGACTCCTCAAGCGATGCAAGCGTATAACGAATGCTCTGATGAATTAAAGGCACAAAACTCGGCCAGATTGCCCAAGGAGACTCACACGACTCAGGCGACGTTGTCCACACAAGCACCATTCGATTCTCATGCCACAACGAGAAACAGGCGGCATCTCCGTTTTCGTAGGTCAGAATAATCTGAGAGCCCGCAGGAATCTGCACCTCTCGATAGGCACCGATGGGTGTTGATTCAATCACTTTGATCAGCAGACGAGAATCACTCGGGAGGAATTCACTGCCCTTTGTTGAAACTTTAAAATGGCCAGGAGAATCGCCTGCAGACTTTCTCTCTCCCGCCAATTTTATCCCTAATCGGTCAAGAATTTTGTTGTCGGACAATTTGCCCGTCAGAAATAAAACGATGGGGACAGACGAGCTACTTCTCTCCATCCAGAATGACTCAGGAAGTTCTCCTCCCTCAATCACAACAACATCCGTCTGTGGCTCAAGGGTTTTCCCGCGTTGGATGGGCAAGTCTTCGAATTTGTTGATTGCAGTCCCCAGAAAATCAGGGGACTCTCCTGTGTGGCGATACTCGGCAACCGTCAAGACATCGCGGACTATAAAATTCAAATCTACGGCATCATCATAGAT
>JBGSVC010000553.1:0-3627 GCA_041753175.1 Planctomycetaceae bacterium | reverse complement strand
ATTCATCAGTTTTTACTTCGCGCGGGATCCCGACAATCATCGTCTGTGCTCCTTGTGTTCTTCTACGCAGCCTTGGTATGCTGAAAATCGGCGTTAGAATGAAAAACCTTCTCATGTGTATTATGAAGCATCGAGTCGTGTTGTCATTACCATTCGCCTCGGATTTTAATGAACACGTCGATTTCAACTCGTCTGCATATCAGCATGTGCGATATCAACTTTTGAGACATTGAACCATTCAACAGCGAATCGGCCAGTAGCCCCAACAACGGTTGTCCGTTCACATCTTTGATGGAAATTGAGATGCCTTTAATGAATTCTCACTCGCCGATCGAGTGGACGACACGCGAACATGACGACGCAGAATTTCTTGTTCAAAGAGCACTCAATGAAGATCTGCAACATCAGCCAGACCCCACCACAACGGCGTTAATCCCTCCCGAGACGATTGCAACTGTGTCTATTGGAGCCCGTCGTGCAGGGATCATTGCAGGGCTACCGATCATTTCAATTGTTGCCGACCATTTAGATTCCAGGTTCGATTTGAAAGTGTTTAAGCAGGATGGCGATGCCGTCGCACCGGGAGATGTCGTCGCGACTTTACGGGGTCAACTTAACGACTTGTTGGTTGCTGAGCGAACGATCTTGAACTTTCTAATTCACCTCAGTGGCATCGCCACACTGACTTCAAAGTTCGTGGCTGCTGTCAGCGGGACACAAGCTCAGGTTTTGGACACCCGTAAAACAATCCCCGGCTACCGCCATCTGGCCAAGTATGCTGTGCGGTGCGGTGGCGGGGTCAATCATCGCCTGGGACTCTACGACGGCATTCTCATCAAAGACAACCATCTGGCCGGTTGGCAACAGTTACACCCTAAGGCAAATCTGGCTCAGGCCATCGAACAGGCACGACAGGTTTACCCTCAGATGGCCATTGAAGTGGAAGTCGATACGCTGGAACAACTCCGAGAGGTCTTAACGGCTCAACCGACGATTGTGCTGCTTGATAATATGAGTTGTACACACCTCATCGAAGCCGTCAGCCTCAGAAATTTAATCGCCTCTCAAACCTTGCTCGAAGCCTCGGGAGGAGTCGACTTAACGACTATCACCGATATTGCCCGAACTGGCGTTGAACGAATCAGCGTCGGCGCGTTGACACATTCTGCTACCGCGCTGGACCTCGGATTTGATTGGCACATTGAGCGTCGCTAGACATCACACCTGATTCTGTTTTCCTGTCTTCGTTTCACTTCTCCTTTTAGAATGGACTTCTCATGGGACTGATTAAAGAATTTAAAGAGTTCGCGATGCGCGGTAACGTCATCGACCTTGCAGTGGGGGTCGTGATTGGTGCCTCATTTAATTCGATCGTCAAATCATTTGTCGATGATATTATTACACCGCCCATTGGTTGGTTGATTGGTGGAATCGATTTCAGCAAGTTGAGCCTTAATCTGTCGATCCCCAATCTGGTCGAAGGTCAACCGGCGATCGCTCCTGTCGAAATCAAATACGGACTGTTTCTCCAGGCACTTTTTGCTTTTACGATCACCGCATTTGCGTTATTCATCTTGATCAAAACGATGAACCGCCTGACCCGAACGAGAGAAACACCACCCGAGGCTCCGCCTGCCCCTCCGGAAGATATTCTGCTTCTGCGAGAAATTCGCGA
This sequence comes from Planctomycetaceae bacterium, assembly GCA_041753175.1. Classification (GTDB taxonomy): domain Bacteria; phylum Planctomycetota; class Planctomycetia; order Planctomycetales; family Planctomycetaceae; genus SXPC01. The sequence continues at coordinate 1,952 of JBGSVC010000553.1, read as the reverse complement.
TTCACTCAAAGCAAATGCTTGAAGCGTGAATCAGAAATTATTTTGATAAGCTGTCGCCTGCCTGACTTGAGAGCAGTCAGACTGGCTAATTATTAAGCAATGGGCTGAACGCAGAAACGAATTCTGCTTTCAGCCCTTTTTTTATCCGATATGCGAAATTCAACAAGAAGTCCATGACAGATATATGTCTCATGGTTCATTGATCATTTTGTTGACGATGAGTTGACCTTGATCGGCCTATGCATACCCATATCCCGCCCCCTATCACAATGGCTGCCAGCAAATATTGACAAACATGAAATGGGTCAAACGCATAATGCAAGATTGGTTGCGCAGCATCGATTTCGCCGTGGCCGGGGTGGGCCAGAAGGATTTCCGGGCACAACAACAGGCAGAAAATCGCCGAAAAAAACGTTCCCGATTTCAGATTTCGATCAAATAGGTTCATAGAGTCTCCATCCTGAGTGGACTGACCAGTTAGAGGCGCTCAGCATCTCAGATCTTGCTTGTTTTGTATAGTCGAGCCCCCAAAAAATGAAAATCTGATGGAGAATTGACGAAGAAATTTGAATCACACATAAAAAGTCTTCACTTTCATCAATTTGGACTTATCATAAATTTAGAAATGGTGTAAGAGTTGCTCAAGAATTGTTGTGAGCATGACAATCATGGACATCTCTCCCCCATTGTGGTGTAAGTGAGACATTATTAAGCAGATAGAGTTAGCGATATGATTATGAAAACAGACCACCTGTACAAACCCGGCGATTTTGTCATTTACAAGGTGACCAAACAATCACCACATCCGGGTCCCCGTGCGTCGAAAATCTATCCTGCCGCTCACGGCGATAACTACACCTACTGCGTTGAAAAATACTGGATTGTCGACCATGTCGATGAACAAAATCAGGTACATATCCGCACCCGTCGTGGGAAAGATCGCATCATTGATTCCCATGATCCATGCCTGCGTCCTGCTCACTGGTGGGAACGCCTTATCAGCGGACATCGTTTTCCAGAACTACCCAAAAATCAGTCATTACTTGACGACAAGGTTCCAGTCGAAAAACTGTAGTTCACGACACAGCCAGTCAGTGAGTGGCTTGAGACGATTTGGCCAGTTCTCGACGTGTGATCTCTATGAGCGTACTCACGCGAGGATCAGACCGATAATCCAAGACCGGCTTTTTCGCCCGGATGGCTGTAAATTCGTTGGGCATTTGCCGGCTGATGACCTCTGGGTCAGCATCAAATTCAATTTCGACGGACTCGCGTGCCTTCTCCCAATCTAAAGGCAGATACCATTTATTCTCTACGGGCAATGCTTCCAAGTCATCCCATGATTTGGGCCATTGACCGTGATGAACCTGGACATACTCGCCGACATGCTCAAAGAGACCTCTGACAAAAACATTCTGTTTGTCTGGTCCAAGCACAAATCGGGTATAGGCTCCTGCAAAGCTGATGATGACAGCCAACACGACCCCGACCACGACAAACGTCTTGCCCGAGAGTCGCATGGCGGGGCGTTCGGCAGGGTGATCTTCGGGACGTGAATTTTCAGAGTTTTTAGTAGAGTTCATAAACCAAGTATAGGGAACAGTCTTGCTCATTTCGACTCATCTCAAAAGATGACCAACTGACAGACGTTTCTTTCATGATAGGTTAAGAATCCGCGTTACTGAAATCCTCTGCGACCAAGAATCGTTTCCACGCCGCAGGCGACGGAATGATAGTGGATGTTGACCGTATCGTGAACATTACGCGCGTATCCTCCTGCCATCGTGACGACCACAGGAATGCCAAGATCCTGACACCTTCGAAAAATGAGCCTGTCGCGTTCGGCAAGGCCGTGTTGAGTCACCGAGAGTCGTCCGAGTGTATCGTCAATAAATGCATCGGCGCCTGCGATATAGATCAACAAGTCTGGCCGAATTCTTTGGAACGAAATG